>JANMHK010000074.1:0-9270 GCA_031375135.1 Sphingobacteriales bacterium
CAGGCTGTTCATCATTGAAGTCATGGGTCGCGATGCGGGTTATATTGCCCTGCACAGCGGCATCGCTACAGGCGCCGAAAATATCCTGATCCCCGAACGTAAAACCAACATGCAGGAACTGATCGATTCCCTGCTTGAAAAAGAAAAGCGAAGAAAGCTCGTTAACCTGGTGGTGGTCGCTGAAGGAGATGATTTCGGCGGTGGTAATGAAGTGGCCAAAGTGATCCAGCAAAAAATTCCGAACGCCGATATCAGGGTCTGTATACTTGGCCATATCCAACGCGGCGGTGCGCCAACCTGCATGGACAGGCTGATCGCCAGCAGGATGGGTTATGCAGCCGTACAATGCCTGAAAGAAGAACGCTATAATGTGATGGTCGGCATCATGAATAACAAGATGCACTATACGCCTCTGGATAACGCAGTAAAAGCAAAACAAAAGATCAGTGAAGAATGGATGAAGATCGTTAAGATCCTCGCCAGTTAAAGCTCAAAACAAACAACAACATGTCAAAAAACATTGAGAAGTACCTGCACAAGGAAATGGATCGCGATGCCGGTATCAAGCATACACACCATCGTACAAAAATCGTAGCAACAGTTGGCCCTGCTTGTGACACGTATGATGGCTTACTCGGACTGGTTAAGGCAGGCGTAAATGTATTCCGACTCAATTTTTCCCATGGCAGTCATGAAGACAAACAACTGATCATCGACCATATCAGGAAAATCAATTCAACAGAACCTTATAATATCTCCATACTGGGTGACCTCCAGGGTCCAAAACTTCGTGTAGGCGAAATCGAAAATAATGCCCTGCTTGTAAAGCCGGGTGATATCCTTACGTTCGTGAACGAAAAATGTGTAGGCACGCTTGAGAAGATCTATGTATCCTATCCCAATCTTTCGTCAGACGTTAAGATCGGCAATATGATCATGATAGACGATGGCAAGATCGAAGTGCAGGTAAAAGAGATCACTAAAGAAGGACATGTAAAAGTATTGGTTACCCTTGGCGGCATCATTTCTTCCAAAAAAGGAATAAACCTGCCAGACACTAAAATTTCCCTGCCCGCTCTTACAGAAAAAGATCTGATCGACCTGGAGTTCATCATCGAACAGGACCTCGACTGGGTAGCACTCTCATTTGTACGCAGCGTAAAAGATATTGTGATCATTAAAAGTAAGCTCGCAGAAAAAAAGAGCAAGACCAAAGTGATCGCCAAAATAGAAAAACCGGAAGCCATCACCAATATCAGGGAGATCATCCTTGAATCAGATGGTATCATGATCGCACGTGGCGACCTGGGTGTTGAAATGCCCGTTGAGCAGGTTCCGCTGATCCAAAAACAGATCATCCGTAAATGCCTGCACAGGGCTAAGCCTGTGATCGTAGCTACGCAGATGATGGAGAGTATGATCGATCGGATCAAACCAAACCGAAGCGAAACCACGGACGTCGCAAACGCCGTACTCGAAGGCGCGGACGCAGTGATGCTAAGCGGCGAAACCGCAACGGGAATGCACCCTGTACTGGTGGTAGAAACCATGAGAAAGATCATCCACGAAGTGGAACAAAAAGAATACCGCTTCAACAGGGAAGAAGATTTGAAACCCCTGCCCCATTCGCCCACATTCCACAGCGATGCCATTTGTTATAATGCCTGTAAACTGGCAGAAGACGTCAATGCAGACGCACTGATCGGTATGACCGAAAGCGGATACACTGCGTTTATGCTGAGCAGTTACAGGCCCAGGGCACCGCTTTATATTTTCACCAAGGAAAGGACGCTGGTAAATCAGCTCAGCCTTAGCTGGGGTGTAAGAGCCTTTTTCTACAATGAAGAAGAAAGCGTGGACGATATCATCCAGGACCAGATCGATATTCTTCGCCACAGGGGATTTCTGCATGAAGGCAATGTGGTGGTCAATACAGGCAGCTTGCCCATTCAGCTCCACCTTCCCACCAACATGCTTAAAATCACAAGGGTTTGACCAATTGGCGGATTGACGAATTTGCGGATTGGCGAATTACAAGAATTATCGGATAGACGGATTTCTTCTTCCTGAAATCTTTCTATTTTCATAGCCATTAAGAGTCAAAGAATTAGCCAATCCGCCAATCCGCCAATCCGCTAATTGGACTATCTTTCCCCCATGGATCTGAACTTCAACCGGAACGAGGATACGATGAAACTCGCAGTGAGTGAACTCCGTCAACGATGGGAGAAACTCAGCCTGGGCGGCGGCAAAAAATCGATCGACAAACAGCACGAAAAGAATAAACTCACGGCCCGCGAACGGATCGAATACCTCCGGGATAAAAACAAACCTTTTATAGAGATCGCAGCTTTTGCTGGTGATGGCATGTATGCTGAATATGGCGGCTGCCCTTCTGCCGGCACCGTTGCAGGAACCGGATATATCAGCGGTCGTCAATGCGTGATCGTGGCCAATGACCAGACCGTGAAAGCAGGTGCCTGGTTTCCCATTACCGGAAAGAAAAACCTGAGGCTGCAGGAGATCGCGATGGAAAACAGATTGCCGATCATTTACCTGGTTGACAGTGCAGGTGTTTTTCTTCCGTTGCAAGATGATATCTTCCCCGACAAAGAACATTTTGGCAGAATTTTTCGAAACAACGCCAGGATGAGCGCGATGGGTATTACACAGATCGCTGCAGTAATGGGTGCTTGTGTCGCCGGCGGTGCCTACCTGCCTATCATGAGCGATGAAACACTCATGGTGGAAGGAAACGGCTCTATTTTTCTGGCCGGCCCTTACCTGGTAAAAGCAGCCATTGGCGAAGACGCTGATCAGGAAACACTAGGTGGCGCCCTTACGCATACTGAGATTTCAGGTATTGCAGATTATAAATTCAAGACCGAAGAAGAGACACTGGATGAAGTTAAAAAGATCTTGTCACGGCTCGGTAAACCGGCCGACGCAGGCTTTGATCGCATTGAACCAAAACCGCCATTGAAGGACCCCGCGGAACTTTATGGCATCATGCCGGCGGACTCGTCCAAACCATACGACATGGTGGAGATCATCGAAAGATTGGTTGATGATTCTTCTTTTGACCAGTTCAAAAAAGACTATGGCAAAACCATTCTATGCGGATATGCACGAATCGAAGGCTGGGCCGTGGGCATTGTAGCCAATCAGCGGAAAATAGTCAAGAGCCGGAAAGGCGAAATGCAGATGGGTGGCGTGATATATAACGATAGCGCAGATAAGGCCGCCAGGTTTATCCTGAATTGCAACCAGAAAAAAATCCCGCTTGTTTTTTTACAGGACGTGACGGGCTTCATGGTCGGCAGCAGAAGTGAACATTCCGGCATCATAAAGGACGGAGCAAAAATGGTGAACGCCGTAGCCAATTCCATCGTACCAAAAATTACCATCATCATCGGCAATTCATATGGCGCGGGCAATTACGCCATGTGCGGAAAAGCTTACGACCCCCGCTTTATTTATGCCTGGCCATCGGCGAAGATCGCGGTCATGGGCGGTGAACAGGCTGCCAAAACTTTGCTGCAGATACAGGTTTCATCCCTGAAAGCAAGTGGCAAACTGATCACACAGGAAGAAGAAAGCAAACTGCTCAACGAGATCATGGACAGGTATCAGCAGCAAACAAGTCCTTACTATGCCGCAGCGAGACTTTGGGTGGACGGGATCATCGATCCCATAAGCACCAGGGAAAAAATTGCGGAAGCATTGATCGCCGCAAATCAAAGCCCGATAGACACCAACATGAAACTGGGTGTATTCCAGGTTTAAAAAAAATACTATGACCATCATACCCATATTTCAGGCCGATGCATTCACCGGTCATCGTTTCGGTGGCAATCCGGCAGCGATCTGTCTATTACGGGAATGGATACCCGAAGAAACGATGCAGCAGATCGCCATGGAAAATAATATTGCTGAAACGGCATTCATCGTTCCATACGAAGATGCCTATCAGATCAGGTGGTTCACCCCAACGGTTGAAGTGGCCCTATGCGGACATGCCACTCTCGCTGCAGCCCATATTTATTATGAACAGCTTGGTCACCAGGACGATCAAATCCGATTTTTTTCAAAGAGCGGATGGCTCACCGTTACAAGAACTTCGTCTGGAAAACTAACCCTTGATTTTCCCGCCGATCCTCCTGTGGCGGTAGATGAAAACATTCCGGCTATTTTCGAAGGCCTCGGGATCAGCAGGGGCAAACTGTATAAAGGCAAATTCGATTATATGGTGGCGCTTGAAAGCGAAGCCCAGATCGCAGGTCTGCGTCCCGATTTTAAGACCCTTTCTTCCGTGAACTCAAGAGGCGTGCTGGTCACCGCTAAAGGCGATCAGGCAGATTTTGTTTCCCGATGCTTCTTTCCCCAATCGGGCATTGATGAAGATCCTGTAACGGGCTCAGCGCATTGCCTGCTCACCTCCTACTGGCATCAGCAAACCGGGAAAACACATTTCAAAGCCATTCAGATATCTGCCAGAAGAGGGGAATTGGATTGTGAATTGCGTGGCGACAGGGTGCTTATGACGGGCACGGCCATCACTTATCTGAAAGGAGAAATTTATATCTGATGGTAAATGAACATGGACTGACCATGTACACCGATGGAGCCGCCAGAGGCAATCCCGGCAAAGGCGGATATGGTACCATCCTGATGTGGAAGGGCAGAGCAAAAGAACTATCCGCTGGCTACCGGCTTACCACGAACAACAGGATGGAATTAATGAGTGTGATCGCAGGGCTTGAAGCACTGAATAGACATTCACTCGACATTGTTATCTATTCTGACAGCCAGTATGTAGTGAAAGCAGTAATGGAAGGCTGGCTCGAAAACTGGATCAGGAACAATTTCAAAGGTGGAAAAAAGAACCCCGATCTCTGGCGAAGATTTTATGAATTGTCGAAAAATCACATGATCCGTTTCCAATGGGTAAGAGGACATACGGACAATCCCTATAACAACCGGTGCGACGAACTGGCGACTGCAGCAGCCGACGGCCATCATGTACTGATCGATCAGTACTACGAAGCAGAAAACGGGAAATAATCTTTTAAAAAAAATCAGGCAGTTTTAGCGAGTACTCCTTTCTTCAGGAGATAATGTGCGCCAAACAATACAGTACCGAAGAAAACGGTCGCCAGGATGCTCATGCCATAGAAAGGTAGGCCATCGGCAAAACACATCATGAGTCCTCCGAATGTCTTGGGCCTATGGTAACCACCACCACTGATCCAAACGGCGAAGTTTGACATCAGAAAATAGGCAGTTGGACCTGCAAGAAATCCACCGGCGAGCTGCCTGATGTTTTTTCCGCGCATATAAAACCCAATAACAGTCAGCGAAGTCAGCATCAGGTAATTCAGGATCTGGCCGCCATAAAATCCTGGGATCTCAGTGGCACCAGCCATATATAGAGCCTGGTATAAAAGATCAGAAACAAACATGGAAAGCAGGGGAAGCGCAAAAGCATATTTCTTGTCTTTGATCACGGCGCCGGCAAATAAAGCCATGGCGATCTGAGGTGCGAAACCCCATGGACGGCCGGGCATAATACGGTAGAGAGACGCGATCAAAACCAGTAAAACAAAACTGACTAACAGGTTCCTGCTGAACTTCATGCTTTTTCCTTTAGGTGGCAAAAATAACTAATTTAACGTAGTGCCCTATTTTAATCCGGCAGAGTTTTCCTCATTCCACTGTGGATTTCATGGAACCCACGCCCTAACCAGCCGCATCTCACCCGTGCACTCAATTTGGTTACCCGGGGGAACAAAAAAAGAAGAGCCTTTCTCGGCTGGAAATTTGCCGATCTGGCCCTTACCCTCCAGTACCAGCAACAATTCGGGGCCATTGGCGGTAAAATGATAATGCTCGTTGTTGATCACAAGGGCCCTTGTGAGGCTGAAATCTTTAACAGGACAGAGATAATGCTTTTCAATACTATTACCAGCTGCCTGCATCACTTCCGGAATCACCGCTTTGAAACGGATATGTTTCATCAGTTCTGCCACGTCTACATGTTTAGGTGTTAGTCCTCCTCTTAGTACATTGTCTGAGTTCGACATCAGTTCCACATTCTGACCTTCCAAATAGGCATGGGGTAAACCAGCACCCTGAAAAACTCCTTCGCCCGCAACCAGATGAACCAGATTGAAAAAATAAACCGAGAAAATCCCGCGGTCAAAATAATCAGGGTAAGTGATCATCGCCCTGGCCGCCCAAAAATCAGGGTCGGATTTGGACAGTTTATGCGCAGCATATAAAGGCAGAATGCGTTCGGCTAAGGGCTCTAATAATCTATTGACGCCTTCCTGTGGCAGCTCCATCACAAACTGGTACAACCCGCGATAACCCTTGCCTTCAAAGACCGGGATCAGTGAAGAAAGTTCGTCTACCCTTTCCAATGTAGTTATGAGGTCTGCCTCAATTCTGAAACCATGCAGCAACCAAAAATCACTGAGCGCCATCATCATCTCGGGCTTGTGATTATTATCACGGTAATTCCTGTTCGCTGCATCTGCCGGAACGCCTATACTATTTTCGTAGTCGAACCCAACTTGCGCATCCTCCTTCGAAGGATGGACCTGTATCGACAGCATCTCTTTTACGTCCAGCACCTTGAGGAGAAATGGTAGATCATGAAAATGATGCAGCACCCGCTCACCCAGATAACGTAAGGGGTCAGACTTGATCAGATCGTGAAGACTAGTTCTTGCATTGTCTGAAAGACGAACCATTGACGGAGCCAATGGATGAATCCCCAGCCAGTACTCGGCAAAAGGCCGGTCTTCCGTGTTGGAAATACCAAGTAATGAGGGGATAAACTGCTTGCCGCCCCATGCGTAGTGCTGTACCTTTCCTTCTAGTTGAAACATTAGTAAATGGATATGATCAGAAAGGACGAAGGTAAGTGCTTGAAGCAAACCATTGGTAATCTGGGAGAAAGTTTGGCCAGGAATTATTTCGAGAAAAAAGGTTATGCCATCCTGCAGACCAATTGGCGAATTAGACATCTAGAAATAGATATCATTGCGTCAAAAAATGAAGTGCTGCACATTATTGAGGTAAAGACGCAAAAAAAGAGCACAGCCGGTTTCCCGGAAGACAACGTAACCAGGAAGAAGATGAAGAACCTGATGGTGGCTGCGGATCATTATCAAATGATCGATAAACGATGGAAGGCCCTCCAGTTTGACGTATTATCCATCATACTGGGTCAGCCGGAACATGAATTCTTATTGATCGAAGACGTCTATTTATAGCGGGATCAAAGTTTGTGACCCATTGACTTAACCAGGATCATCATTCTTTCCACCATATTGTAGGTAGCGGGGCAATAGGTGACGTTCTGGTGGTGTATGTGCACATACTCTTTCATCTTCTTACGGGCGAGATGCGGAAAGCCTGAACAGTCCTCCGGCCTTACCGCGTAAATGCCACACATATTAGTGCTCAAATTAAGAAACTGGCAGGGCTGCTGCACATTCATCCAATCGCCAGTTTTGTCTTTATAGAGGTACTTCTTTTTAAATTCATTCACCGTTAAACCCACATGGGCAGAGATCCGTTTTAGATCTTTCGGCGTGTAGGTAGGGCTCATGGTTTTGCAGCAGTTGGCGCAGCTCAGGCAATCGGTCTCCTTCCATACTTCTTTGTCCACCAGTTCAGCCATATCATCGAGCCCTTTGGGAGGCTTATTTCCCAGGCGGGTGAGAAACGACTTCATCTTCCTTTTATTCAGGGAAACTTTTCTTCTAAACGACCGTAAATTGATGGGCTGCATACTGAAGTGAGGGGCGATTGATGAATAGCAAATATGTGTTAAAGCAAAGTACGCACAAAAAAATTTATTTTACATCCATGTGGGAAGATTACAAGAATGGTTTCAAGGCGCATCTTCAACTTGAGCGATCATTGTCAGATGCAACAGTAGAAGCCTATTTGACTGATCTGGACAAACTCACACAATATCTCGAACTGACCAATAGCAGTGCCTCTCCTTCTTCCATAACACTCGATACCATGCAAGCTTTCCTTAAATGGACCGCAAGCCTGGGTATGACGGCATCATCACAGTCGCGCATGGTGAGTGGCATCCGTAATTTTTTTCGCTATTGCCTGGTAGAGCAGATCATCACCCTTGATCCAACTGAACTCATAGATACGCCAAGGTTGAAAAGAACACTGCCGGACGTATTATCTTTTTCTGAAATAGAGTCCCTGATCAAGGCCATTGACCATAGTAAGCCCGAAGGACAACGCAACCGGGCGATACTGGAAGTGATGTATAGTTGCGGCCTTCGGGTGTCGGAAGCCGTGAACCTGAAGATCCCTTTTCTCTATTTAGATGTTGGTTTTATCAGGGTGATCGGTAAAGGAGATAAAGAAAGACTAGTACCTATTGGCTCGGAAGCGATTAAATATATTAAGCTTTATCTGCAACATATCAGGAAAGCGCAGCACACAAAAACAGGCCATGAAGAGATTCTTTTCCTCAACCGCAGGGGCAGTAAACTCTCGCGGGAAATGATTTTTATGATCATCAAAGACCTGGCTAAAAAAGCATCCATCAATAAAGTCATTTCCCCACATACCCTGCGACATTCATTTGCAACACATTTGGTAGAAGGTGGTGCCGATCTCAGGGCTGTGCAGGAAATGTTGGGCCACGAAAGCATTACCACCACAGAGATCTACACGCACCTCGACAGAGAATACCTGCGGGAAACGCTGATTCGGTTTCATCCTTCTTATAAATAAATTGAGATGGAGTCGGAATGAAGAGTACTCTTTAATGACTGTAGTGACGCTAAAATCCAGCCTCGTCAACGAAACTCCAAAACTGCGAAACACGGGCCGCCCAGGTATTTTCCCTGGCTCGTTCCATACGCCTATGGATGAGGGACTGACCGTTCTCTTGAATGGCTCTGTCGATTAACACGAGGAAGTCTTCCTTGTTCTTGGCGACATAGATAACATCGCCGAAAGTTTGGATATCATCCGAAAAAGCAGTGGTCACAACAGGCTTACCAGCACCGAGGTATTCATTGATTTTAAGGGGATAAATGCTTTTTGTAAGGGTTGATAATTGATATGGGATGATCATCACATCCATATGCTGGAGATATGCGGGTAAGACAGTGATATGTTTTGCCCCCACCAACACTACATTTAGCATTTTGTCAAAGCCCATTTCATGGATCTCAGGTGCATACACCGGCCCAACCAAAACAAATATTTTATCGTGGTGAT
>JANMHK010000075.1:0-14813 GCA_031375135.1 Sphingobacteriales bacterium
TCTCAATATCTTACGACTATGGGGCGGCATAAGCGAACTGGTTCCATTAGGGGATCGCTGGCAAAACGGTATAATGCTATTGCAGCCGGCAGACAAAACACTGAAACCAAAAGAAATTCCCATTGAAGATTTCTTTCACAAAATTGTGATGCTGCGGGATCGATTAAGGGTTCTGGAACAAAACATCAACAGCAGTAAAACCCTTAGCGATGAAGAGAAAGTGAACGTGCAGCAATATATCACCCGTTGTTACGGATCGCTCACCACCTTTAATGTTTTGTTCAAGAATAAAGAACAATGGTTCATTGGCGAAAAGGGCTCATCTGATTAACTGCTAAACAACTTCTGGCAACAGGTAGGGTGCCCGATACTCACGCGACAACATGCTGTTCGCCTCTGTTTCCCCTTCGCCAATGAATCTCTCCGCTACCGGATCGAAACTCAATTGGCGGCCGAGCCGGTATGATATATTCCCCAGATGAGCTAATGATGATGCGAGATGCCCTGATTGTACGGGGCCGTTTTGTATGCTCATGTCCCGGGCACGAATGGCTTCCAGCCAATTCTTAAAATGTAAGGCCAGTTCCCCTTTTTCTGTTCTTGCCGGGCCTTTTTCACGCTTCTCACCAAGGAATGTTTCGTAAGTACCATAACCCTTCACCACCATATAACCTTTATCCCCATAGAAGATATTTCCTACCCCGGCACCGTCTTCCAGATTGGTACACCAGTTTCGCACTTCGAATTGGATCATCTTTTTCTCTTTGGGATAGTGGTAAATAGAAGTCTGTATTTCTGGAACTTCTTTGCAATCGTCCCAAAGGAACTTTCCACCCATGGAAGTGATGCGTTCAGGAAGACTCTCAACGCCAAGTCCCCACATGCAGAGATCTGTTTCGTGAATGCCCTGGTTACCTACATCGCCATTGCCGTAGTTCCAATGCCAATGCCAATTATAGTGCACCAAATTCTTAGTGAATGGTCGCATCGGAGCAGGGCCGCACCAAAGATCATAATTTAATCCGGCAGGTATTTTTGATATGCCGTTGTTGCCGATATCTGGCCTCCATCGATAGACCAGGCCGCGCGACATATACACCCGTCCGATCAATCCCTCACGCAGATGCCTAACTGCTTCACGTATAGCGACTGAACTTCTTAACTGCACGCCGTGTTGAACGATACGGTTATACTTATATGCCGCTTCGATCATTTTCTTTCCTTCATAAATATTGTGCGTGGCCGGTTTTTCCACATAAACATCTTTGCCGGCCTGGCATGCCCAAATGGTCTGCAACGCGTGCCAGTGGTTAGGGGTTGCCAGGGTGACTGCGTCGATCGACTTATCTTCATAAGTTCGCCTGAAATCCTGTTCGATCTTCACTTTTCTGCCATACTCCTGCTCAAAATTGTTGGCCGTTTTTTGCAACACATTCATATCGGGATCACACAACACTGCTACTTCAACATTGGCGTCTTTTGCCATTTCCATCAACTCGTTGATATGCGTCTTTCCGCGCCCATTGACTCCCAAAATGGCAATCCGAATGCGATCATTCGCGCCTTTGGCTGAGGCCGGCAAGATCAGTGGGGCAGAAGCCGCATTCGCCAACGCTGATGGTGCTACCGCAGTGATTAAAGCCCCTTTTGCTGCGGTGGCCAGGAAAGATCTCCTGGAGTTTTTTACTTTCTTATTCATGTATTATTTATTGTGGGAACTAATTGAATGATTGAGCAAGTTTATTGATGTCATCGTCTGACAGGTCTCCGCCGATCAGCAACTGATGTTTAAATATTAGCTCCTCACCAGGTTTCAGCTCAACTTTAACTTCGGCAGTTTTTGGATCAAACATTCTGCCGCCCAGGTTATTGGTGGCAAACAAACCATATCCGCGGGCATGGGACCAGGCCGGATAGTTCAGATTTTGCGGATGATCAAGGATCACAATGGTGATCACTTCGTCTTCTTTCTTTGCGCGTAAAGCAACCCATGGACTTCTTTTTCCCCATACATCACCGCCTTTGACACCTGCTGCATTTCTGTAGACACCATTTACGCCTTCGTTGTTCAAGACCGGAACTAGCGTCTCTATCCCGTTAGCATCCAGGAATTTCTCTGGCTTTGTAGCGGGCTCTTCGAAAGCTCGATCTAACCGAAGTCCTATCAGCCCCTCTTTATTTTCCTTAAACCTTACTGGCTGCAGGGCTCTAAGCGCGGTCACGCGTTGGATGATCCTGATATTATTTTTCTCTGAAAATCTAAACAGGGTAGTTTCCGAAATCAAGATCTTCCCCGATTGATCCACCCAGTCTGAGCTGATCACCAGTTCCCCTTTCTTCGGATTCTGTGAAACGATCTTCCTGAATTTGATGGTACCGTACTTCGGTTTATCCTCAGGCTTGATGGCAAATGAATTATTCCAGAAATCAAGACCGTTCACATCGCCAAAATTGAACCAGAGTCCTACATGGTGCGGATGATCTGTCCTTTCAAAAGGCCTCGGCGCAATAGGGAAACCCCGGGTAATGGTTTTTCCAGAAGCCGTCATAATGGGATATAGCGAATGCTTCTCCATATTGTCTGGGTAAATAAACGCGGTGAAAAATTTCCCGCCGATAGAAACCTCCACCTTCTTGTTTGCAGGGTCGTTCTTAAACAGAACTTTTGGTGCCGGAGCTGAAGCTGAAAGCGATGCCAGGATAATAACAGGGAGCAGGACAATCAGTGATATTCTCATCTCATTCGTTTATCTAAACAGCCAGATTGGGTATACCATGATAAATTAAGGGATTTTTTTGATTCACTGTCATAGGTCTACCCTTGGTCGGCCAGGAGCATCGATCTGCTGTAGTTTCTTTATTGAAGGGTATAGGTCAATGGAGGCATCGTAAAATACCACTTGCCATCATCGTCAACTGTTTTAACGGTCTGGGTTACCATTATTTTACTATTCACGACAATATTCGCAGTTGTTGTGCCGGAGGAGATAAGATATACTTTATCAGGAGTATAGAGTTTAAACTCAACCGGTCTTCCTATATTCTTTGGCACCGAAAAATTGGCAATCCAATAATTAGCGTAGATGAAATATTCCTTCTGTGGCAAACCAGAAAAATTGGTGAACATCACGGGATAAGAAGTATCTGTTGCAGCTTGTTTGGTTTGTGCGGTCCGCCCCTCATGATTGGGCAAAGGGCTTTAATCCGCATTCTTAGGGAACGGCCGGACAAAAGCATTTAACCAACAAAAAAGCCACCCGAAGGCGGCTTTAAAGCGTGGAGAATACCGGAGTCGAACCGGTGACCTCTTGCATGCCATGCAAGCGCTCTAGCCAGCTGAGCTAATTCCCCATTGGGGTGGCAAATATAGGGAAAAATCGGTTTTTTACTTTCTGGCCTAGGAATAACCCTTGGGTATTAAAATACTCATATCTGCCTAATTACACTATCTTCCGGCTACCTTAAACGCTAATATGAATGAGTCTCCTAAGCACGCGGCCCCCGTTGGGCAGAAGGAAAGAATTATTATCCTCGACAGTCTTCGCGGAATTGCGATCCTGGGCATCCTGCTCATGAACATCCCTGGCTTTGCCCTCCCAGCACCAGCCGCGTATGGAGACCTCACGGTTCTTAATGAACTGGGAACCATCAACCAGAAAGTCTGGTATTTTGTTGAAATGACATTCGCTGGCACCCAGCGGGCCCTTTTCTCGATGCTGTTTGGCGCAGGCATGATCCTGTTTATAGCCGGAAAAGAAAACAAACTTGAAGGACTGATGCCCGCCGAATATTTTATTCGCCGCCAACTCTGGTTACTGGTATTCGGCCTGTTCAATGCATTTGTTTTGCTCTGGTTCTGGGATATTCTTTTCCAGTATGCCATTTGTGGGATGATCATATTTGCTTTCCGTAGGCTGTCGCCCAAAGCACTGATTATTGCGGCCATTGTTTGTTTGTGTTTCCAGACCCTCAGGGATAATGTGGATTTTTATCGGGAAAAAACGCAGATCGCCAAAGGTGAACTGGTTGCAAAACTGGATACGTCAACAACGAAACTAAACCCGGAACAATTTGCAGATCTGCACGCGATGCATGGACTGAAGGAAAAATATGCTGCTGACACGAAGCTGAAAGACAAAGACAAAAGCCTGAAAATGATCAGAGGGAACTATGCACAACTTTATGAATACCAAAGTGAACGGAGTTACCACGGGGAAATCTTCTATACCTATTTTGGCATATGGGATGTGCTGATCTTTATGTTCCTGGGTATGGCGTTTTATAAAAATGGCATGTTGACCGGTGCAGCTTCAGCCAAAACCTACATGTGGTTATTTATTGGATGTATTGGCCTGGGTGGAGCCCTGACCTGGTTAAGACTGGATGGCATATTGGGAATGAACTTTGATCAATATGAAATAATTAAAAACATTCCTTTTGAAACTTATGAAGTGGCAAGAACTTTCAGATCGATAGGCATTTTTGCTTTTATAATGCTGCTCTATAAGTCCGGAAGCTTCAAATGGCTGTTTGCTATGATGCGGCCGGTTGGCCAGATGGCCTTCACCAACTACTTGATGCAATCCCTATTCGTAGGGTTGTTTTTCTACGGCATTGGTTTAGGTATGTTTGGCAAACTCGAGCGCTATGAAATTTATTATGTGGTGTTTATTACCTGGGCCATACAGATCATTTACAGCCATATCTGGTTGCGTTATTTCCGGTTCGGCCCTTTAGAATGGGCCTGGAGAAGCCTGACATATTGGGAGATCCAGCCGATGAAAAAGCAGTAACCATCATTACAATATGTATTCAGATAGAGCCCCGATAAGGGGCTTTATTTTTAGTTTTATCTGAAAAAATGTGCCAGAATGGCTATCTTATACGCTCAACCAACAATACCATCATTATGAGAAGAACATTCAACATGGCAATCTTAGCCAGTTTCGCCGCCATTATTTTCACGGCCTGCTCCGCCCCCGCCGAAGCACCAAAAGCTGTTGACCTTGAAAAACTAAAGCCTGAGATACAGGCCATGGAAGATGCTTACGCAGCAGGAGAGGTTGCCAAGGATGCCGATGCTGTTACTGCCTACTACGCTGATGACGCTGTTAGTTTTAACCGCAACGAAGAACCTACCAAAGGGAAGGCCGGCATCCGCGAGCGGAAGGCTAAACAATTTGCAGCAGACAGTTTAGGTAATAAACCTACTTATAAGGTAGTAGATCTTTTTGCAGATGGCAAGACGGTAGTTGAAATTGGAGAATACACCCAAACCAGTCCTGCTGGCCAGGTGGTGGACAAAGGATTTTATATGTCATACTTCGAGAACCGGGACGGCAAATACAAGTGCGTACGGGATATGAGCGTAACTACGATACCAGTAAAATAAACTTATCAGGACAAAAAAAGAGGCTGCGTTTGCGGCCTCTTTTTTATCGTTTATCCTTCCTTGATCCTCAACTTCCTCCAGCGTACCTTGATCCCTCCCCCATCATGGATTTGCAACGCAATAAAACCCGTTCCTTTTCCAATCTTTTCATCTTTCAGGTTGATCATTTGATGACCGTTCAGCCAGGTGGTCACTTCATCGCCCTTCACAACAATCTTCATTTTATTCCACTCTCCTGTCTTTAGCCATTGCTGATCTTCCTTAGTAGGTTGGATCAACCAACCCCTGCCATAAGACTCATAGATTCCGCCTGTATTATTGTTGAGCGGAGCCACTTCAACTTGCCAACCACTGATTTTAGTTCCTTCAATAGAAGACCTGAAAAACACGCCACTATTTCCATTTGCCTCTTGCAGAAACTCAAGCTCAAGGGTAAAATCCTTGTATGCTTTGTTCGTCGACAAATATCCATATTGCTTATCGGGGCCGCTTTCACATACCAGCTCCCCATCCTTCACATACCATTTCTCGGTTCCGTAGTTTGTCCAACCCGTCAAATCCTTTCCGTTAAATATCTTCTTAAACTGAGCCTGCGTTTCAGCAACGAAAAAAAATGTGCAGACAAATACCGCCAAGAGTGAATACTTCATAATTAGAGCCTTTGTTTATTACTGGAAATTAATCATTTAATGGAGACGTAGCCCGCCTGCTGACAATAAATAAATGAGGCCGCCAATGATCAGGATCAGTGAAATCCCCTACAGAGTAATTCTTACAATGGATTAAAAAATGTATTGTTGCTTTCTCAACTCATCTTCTCCCAAATTAAGCATATGTACCGCAATTTATTTACTTGCCTTTTCCTGAGTCTGACCTTGTCTGCCCATGCCCAGGACGGCGCACGAATGAAATCATTTGTCAGCGAGCTGATGAAAAAGATGACGCTCGATGAAAAACTGGGGCAGCTTAATCTCCTCACAGACGGAGGTGGAGTGCCCACAGGTTCAGTGGTGAACTATAACGTGGAAAAGAAGATCCTCGAAGGGAAAGTCGGCGGACTCTTCGCATTGACCGGCGTTGAGAAAATCAGGCGTGCCCAGGAAATCGCGATGAAAAGCAGGCTGAAAATTCCGCTCATTTTCGGGCTTGACATTATACACGGCTATAGAACCACTTTCCCGATTCCACTTGCCCTGGCCAGCAGCTGGGACATGGCCCTGATCGAAAAATCCGCCCGCACCGCTTCCCTGGAAGCAACAGCAGATGGACTGAACTGGACTTTTTCCCCTATGGTTGATATCGCCCGGGATCCCCGCTGGGGAAGGGTTGCAGAAGGTGGAGGCGAGGATCCTTTCCTCGGTAGCCAGATCGCCAAAGCAATGGTAACAGGCTATCAGGGTAAAAGCCTGGCAGATAAAACAACGATGATGGCTTGCGTGAAGCATTTTGCCCTTTATGGTGCTGTTGAAGCTGGCCGCGACTACAACACGACAGACATGAGCCGTCTGAAAATGTTCGAAACCTATATGCCACCGTACAAGGCCGCACTGGATGCCGGCGCAGGCAGTATCATGAGTTCTTTCAATGACGTAGATGGGATACCAGCAACGGCAAATAAATTTTTGATGACCGACGTATTACGAAAACAATGGGGCTTTACCGGCTTTGTGGTAACGGACTATACCGCTATCAATGAAATGATCGACCATGGGCTGGGCGATTTAAAAACTGTATCGGCAAAGGCCCTGAATGCCGGCATTGATATGGACATGGTGGGTGAAGGATTCTTAACTACACTCAAGAAATCCCTGGAAGAAGGAAGAATTACCACAACACAAATTGATGATGCCTGCAGAAGGATCTTAGAGGCGAAATTCAAACTCGGACTTTTCACTGACCCCTTCCTCTATTGCGATGCAAACAGGGCAGCCAAAGAAGTGACAAGTCCTGATAAAAAAGCAACGGCCCGTGAGCTGGCTGCACACTCGATGGTGTTGTTGAAGAACAGCAATAGCCTGCTGCCTTTGCAAAAGAAAGGAACGATAGCTTTGATCGGCCCGCTTGCAGATAACAAAACAGACATGCTGGGAACATGGGCCGTAGGCGGAAGTCCCGACCGGGCTATCACCGTACTGGCTGGACTGAAAAGTGCCGTCAGTAACAATGCAACCATCCTCTATGCAAAAGGTGCTAATATCTCGGACGACTCCCTGTTGGTTAGAAATGCCAGTGTGTTTGGCAAAAAACTGGATATGGCTTCTCCTGAACAACAACTGAAAGAAGCCCTGGAAACAGCTGCTAAAGCTGACGTGATCGTTGCGGTAGTCGGTGAAAGTTCAGAAATGACTGGTGAAGCAGCAAGCCGTTCCGATATCACCCTTCCGGAAAGTCAAATCAAACTTCTTGAAGCCCTGGCAAAAACCGGTAAGCCAATGGTTGTGGTATTAATGACAGGAAGGCCATTGGCCATCGTAAAAGAATCTGGCCTTGCGAATGCCCTGTTATTGTCATGGTTTGGTGGAGATGAATCAGGCAATGCATTGGCGGATGTACTTTTCGGACAATATAACCCCGCAGGAAAACTACCAATGACCTTTCCCCGTAATGTGGGTCAGGTACCTATTTATTATAGCTATAAAAAAACAGGTCGCCCTCAGGGGGATGGCCCCACTCAAAAATATCGCTCTAATTATCTCGACGTTGGCAATGATCCGTTGTATCCCTTTGGCTATGGCCTCAGCTATACTAATTTCACTTACAGCGAAATCAAGCTGAGTAGTAACCGCATGTTAAAGGGACAAGCGCTGAAAGCGACCATAACGGTCACCAATAGTGGCAATTATGATGGCGAGGAAGTTGTACAATATTATATCAACGATCCTGTAGCTTCTCTGGTACAACCCGTGAAAAAACTCGCAGGTTTTCAAAAAGTTTTTCTGAAGAAAGGTGAAAGCAAAGAGATCGTTTTCAATATTGTGGAAGATGACCTGAAGTTTTACAATAGTGATCTCAAGCGCATTGTTGAGCCAGGAGAGTTCGTAGTATTTATTGGTACAAGCTCGGCAATCAATCGGAAAATTTCGTTCACACTGGTACAATAGATCTATCCATGAACGAACCGGTCTTCTGCTATTGAAGACATATTCTATTTGATCAGGCTCCTCGTCAGCATCCTGATGGATACACAGGTTGGTAAGGTGCTCACAAAGCCATTGCCAGCTATAAATGTGAATACAATGGCCGCAAGCTTTTGATCCCTGTTGATCCAAGGATGCGCGCCAAACAGCCCTGGGCTGCTGGCCTCAATCAACCGATCACCTGTGCCCGTTAAATCCCGCCATAAGCCAATGCCGTAGAGGCCTTTAGTGGTGAGCAGCGCAGGGGGATAGGGCGAAAAAGAAAGATCAGCATTGCCAATCTGACTTCTTTCCATTAATGAAACGGAAGATTCGGACAGCACTCTTTTACCCTGGTAAGAACCTTTATTGAGGATCATCGACAAAAACTTCAGGTAGTCGTTCGCAGAACTTTTTGCGCCACCACCAATGATCGGATTGATCCCAAACCCATAGGTGGTAGAAGCCATGCCACAAGGACCTGCCATTTTCTCATTGAATAAATTATTCCAGCTTTTTCCTGTCACAACTTCAAGGATCCGCCCCGCTACCTGCATGCCTACTTCGCCGTAGTCAAAAAATGCACCCTGCCTATAACTCAGAGGTACTTTGATAGCAATGGAATCTACCGACGCAGCAAGGCTGAGACTGAACTCCCTTTCGTATCCCTGCACTGATTGGCCAGGAAAACCAGAAGTATGGGAAAACAATTGTTGGATCGTGATCCCGCCTTTACCCCGTGCTGTAAACAATGGAAGGAATTTACCCACGGTATCGGCGAGTGATAACTTTCCCTCATCAACCTGGGTCATTAACAGGGCACCTGAAAGCCATTTGGAACAGGAAGCGATGTATTGCACCGTATTGCCATCGTAACCTCCATAGCCTTTTTCATAAACCAGTTGATTATTGACTAAGATCGCTGCGTATGCTTTGCCGCCAAATCGAGAGGGTACAGAATCGTTCAACAATTTTGTTACCCCACTGAAATCAACTTGATCGGCCGTGTTCTGCCCCTCTTCTTTTGAACAGGAAACCAGGAAAATAAAAAACAAACTACACAGACCGATACTTTTCAACATATTGAATACTTGATGCTAAAGTTAACCGTTCAAAACAGAAAAAGTTTCAGATTGCCTGATGCTCAATTGTAAATGAACAAAAGCTCCGGATCTGATGACCCGGAGCTTTTGGTAAGCATGCATCGTTATTATTTATCCTTACCTGTAGTACCAGATGAAGACTTGCCTGGACTTGTCATCCCGGTACTGCTTCCGGCGCCTTCGATGCCTGTTGAGCTGGCACCTGTTGTTCCGGTAATGCCCACCGAGCCTGAAGATAGTGAACCGCCAGTCCTGGTGGAAGAAGCGCCTTCACGTTGAATACGGATGTTGTTCTGCACATGCTGAACGCCTGACACCTGCTCCGCTAAATCTTCCGCTCGACGTTTGGCTTCCCGGTCGTCGACGGTACCTGTCAACGTGACTTCTGCATTGTTCACCTTGACTTCTATTTCAGAAGCATCTACGCGATCGTCATCCTGCAAGCGATCAGAAATATCTTCCCTGATCCTGTCGTCAGATCTGCGATAGTCTTTTGGACCCTTCCCGCGATGGCTGCCCCGGCTCATACCATTACCGCCATAGCTTGCGTTGCTGTAACTACCGGATCCCCGCCTTTCTTCCATTTCATTCATCATGCGGTCTCGTTCGCGATTACGCTCAGCTTCGTCATCTCCAAACCAGGACGCCACTTCATCTTTTGTCTTATCCCACAACCCACGGTCATCCTGGCCACCCATTCTTTGACCTGAAGACCCGTAACCGCCGGATCCAGATCCACCCATGGAATGCCTGGATCCGTATCCTGAAGATGATCCATACTGTCCAGAACCTGACTCATATCCGCCACGTCCTCCGTATCCGCTTGATCCGCCCGTGGTTCCTCCGGTCGTGCCTCCATAGTGGCCCGAACCCTGCGATTGAGAACCAAATCCCTGTCCATAGCGTTCAGACGAACCATACTGGCCCTCTGAACCACTTCCGAATCCAGATCCATGTGAGCTTCCGCCCCAGTTTCCGCGGTCCTGACCCCGGTAGCCTTCTGATCCAATCTGAGATCCACTCCATCCTCGGTTACTCATTCTGTCCCGGTCCCAGCTGCTCTGTTGGTTTGATCCACCCCAACTGCCATGATCGGAGCCCGAACCCCGGTCAGGACTGCTCCAATTGTCTGAAGAACCACCTCTTCCGAAACTTCCCGATGCGCCGTAATTACTGCCGTAATCAGATCCATAACCAGACTGGCTGTAGCGATTCTCCGACCCCTGGTGACGTTGTTGTTCGTCCTGATCCCTGTTACGATTTTCATCGCGGTTCTGATCATGCCTGTGTTCCTGGTTGCCTTGCTGGCCCCAGTTACGATTGTTGTCTGTCATACCGTAATTTTTAAGGTTTTTAAAATCAATAAGTAAATAAAGAATAAGGCAAATAAAATACCTGTAGCTACAGCGTTGGCATAGCTATCATTACGGGGAAACATGACCAGATGATTACACAAAAATTAGTCTTCCAGACCGGAAGAATCTACTGGCAGGGGATGATAGTCCCCCTTTACGGCGAAGTATCCAAAGATGACCAAACCCACAGCTATAGGAATAAACACAATGATAAAAACACCCCACTGAATATAGGTGTCGATCACCGGCTTTTTCTCTATTTCAGAGAGAGCAGTGCGGATCAGAAACAAAATGGCAATTGGCCCCAAAGCCATCCAGACAAATCCCATCAAGCGTTTGATGTTTTCCATATCAGTCGTTTACATCAGGGTCAATATTGTTATTCAAATATAGCAAACCAATCACCAGGCAGACAGAGGCTATGATGATCGGGTACCACAATCCAACCAGTTTATCACCGGTATAAATGGTGGTTAATAACGTGGCAATGAAAGGTGTTAGTCCGCCAAATACACCGTTGCCTACATGATAGGGTAATGACATCGAAGTATACCTTATGCGCGTAGGAAATAATTCTACCAGGAATGCCGCAATCGGTCCATAGACCATCGTTACAAAGATGATCTGTACAAACACAAGCAACACGATCTCCCAATACTGCTCAAAAGGCAATGTTACTTTTCCATCCACCAGGAAGGCAGAGCTTATTTCATAACATTCGCGATAGATGGGCCTATAAAACAAAATAGCCAATGCCATACCTGTCATCATGATCCATTTTCTCCCGATCTTATCACTCAGGTTGCCAAATATTACAAAAAACGGCGTTCCAAATAAAATCGCCCAGATCAGAATCGTCCTGCTTTGGTCAAAATTGATCTTGCATACATTTTCAAGAAAAGACTGCGCATAAAACTGACCGGTATACCAAACCACCCCCTGTCCCATAGTTGCACCGAACAATGCAAGCAACACCATTTTTAAATTGGAACGATGGGCAAAACTTTCTTTCAATGGATTTGTGGAAACCTTCCCTTCTGATTTCAGTTTGGTGAATATGGGCGACTCTTTCATTTTCACCCGGATATAGATTGACAGTCCCACCAACACAATAGAAACGAGGAAGGGTATGCGCCAGCCCCAACTGTTGAATTTTTCAATGGATTTACCTAAATCAGGATCAAGAGAATGCCTGGTCAGCAAGATCACACCCAGTGAAACGAACAAGCCCATCGTTGCCGTGGTCTGGATCCAGGAGGTGTAAAATCCACGGCGTTCGGGTGGCGCATGTTCAGCTACATAAGTGGCGGCGCCGCCATACTCTCCCCCGAGTGCAAGTCCCTGGAGGAGCCTGAGAATTAATACGATGATCGGAGCGGCGAAACCAATTGATTCATAAGATGGAACCAATCCTATGGCGAATGTAGACCCTCCCATCAGGATAAGGGTCAACAAAAATGTATGTTTACGTCCAACCAGGTCTCCAAGTCGGCCAAAAAACAAGGCCCCAAAAGGCCTCACTATAAAACCTGCTGCGAATGTTGCCAGCGTACTAAGCAATGCCGCAGTTGGATTTGTTTTAGGAAAAAACTGGCCCGCGATCACTGTCGCGAGGCTGCCAAAGATGTAAAAGTCGTACCATTCGATCAGTGTACCCATGGATGATGCACCAATCACTTTCCAGATACCCTTAGCATCGTTATCTTTATTATTCATTTTGCGGACAAAAATTAAAGAATATTACTGAATATCATTTTTTTACTTTTAACTTTTGACCCCAACATTTAAGAAAATATGTCATACCCCTACCAGATCAGATCCTTCGACGAATATAAAACGGCTTATAAAAAAAGTGTTGATGACCCCGAGGGCTTCTGGGCAGACATTGCCTCGCATTTTTACTGGAGAAAACGTTGGAACAAAGTACTGGACTGGGATTTTAACGATTATCATGCCACCTGGTTCCAGGGCGGCAAGGTGAACATTACGGAGAACTGCCTGGATAGGCACCTGGGCATGTTGGGCAATAAACCTGCGATCATCTGGGAGCCCAACGATCCTGAAGAACATCATCGCATACTCACCTACCGCGAACTCTATAACAAAGTGGTCCAGTTTGCCAATGTGCTAAAGAATAATGGGGTGAAGAAAGGTGACCGGGTCTGCATCTACATGGGCATGGTGCCCGAACTCGCAGTTGCCGTGCTGGCTTGTGCCCGTATGGGAGCTATACATTCCGTGATCTTCGGTGGATTCAGTGCGCAGAGCATTGCAGACAGGCTCATGGATGCCAATGCAGAATTTATTATTACCTGCGATGGTGCTTTCAGGGGCAATAAAGAAATCCCGTTAAAAAATGTGATCGATGATGCGCTGATCCAGTGCCGGTTTGTCAAAAAAGTGATTGTCCTTACCCGTACCCGAACACCTGTGTCCATGATCAAGGGCCGGGACGTTTGGTGGGAAGATGAGATCCGGAAAGTTGAAACCATGGGCAATCCTGATTTCCCTGCGGAAGAGATGGATGCTGAAGATCCTTTGTTTATTCTATATACGTCCGGGTCAACAGGAAAACCAAAAGGCGTTGTGCATAGTTGTGCAGGTTATATGGTTTATACCAATTACACATTTGTCAATACGTTCCAGTATGTACCCGGCGATATACATTTTTGCACGGCAGATATCGGCTGGATCACCGGACATAGTTATATCGTCTATGGACCGCTCAGCGCGGGGGCTACCACATTGTTATTTGAAGGGATCCCTACCTGGCCAGATGCCGGCAGGTTCTGGGAGATCGTTGATAAATACAAAGTGAATATTCTTTATACAGCCCCTACTGCCATTCGCTCCTTAATGGGTTTTGGCCTGGGCCCCGTACACGGAAAACACCTTGAATCTTTGAAAGTGCTTGGCACGGTGGGTGAACCGATCAACGAAGAAGCCTGGAACTGGTATAATGAAAATATCGGCAAGGCAAGATGTCCCATTGTAGATACCTGGTGGCAAACGGAAACAGGTGGTGTGATGATCTCTAATATGGCAGGCGTAACTCCTTCTAAACCTACCTATGCCACCTTGCCCATGCCCGGCGTGCAACCAGTGCTGCTGGATGAAAATGGAAAAGAACTTGTAGGAAATGATGTCACCGGCAACCTCTGCATCAAGTTCCCATGGCCGTCCATCCTGACTACCACCTATGGTGACCACGAAAGATGTAAGAAGAATTATTTTAGTGCATATCCAGGATACTATTTTACCGGCGATGGCTGCCATCGGGATGAACATGGCTTTTATCGAATCACCGGCCGGGTAGATGATGTACTCAATGTCAGTGGTCACCGGATTGGAACGGCCGAAGTGGAGAATGCGATCAATATGCACGCCGGCGTTGTTGAAAGCGCGGTGGTTGGTTATCCGCACGATATCAAAGGGCAAGGCATCTATGCATTTGTGATCTATCAAAGTTCTCATGGCGACGAAACCCTTTCACGAAAAGATATCACGTTAACGGTTAGCCGAATTATTGGTCCTATTGCCAAGCCGGACAAGATCCAATTTGTTGCAGGTCTTCCTAAAACCAGAAGCGGCAAAATTATGCGCAGGATCCTGCGTAAGATCGCTGAAGGCGAAACCGAAAACCTGGGTGATACGTCAACACTACTTGATCCGGCGGTGGTTGAGGAGATCAAAAACGGAAAAATCTGATTCTTAAAGAGGAAGTCACGCTTCCTCTTTTTTTCATACATGATTTCTACCAGACTCACCCTGATTCCTGCATTCAGGGTGAGCATTACTACCATAATTTTGCTGTTAATATTTATTTATGAAACTCATTAACGGCCTT
>JANMHK010000090.1:0-6006 GCA_031375135.1 Sphingobacteriales bacterium
GTACTTCAAATAATACGCATGTTCCCACACATCCAGACCGAGTAAAGGAAGACCTTTAATTTCTGCAATATCCATGAATGGATTATCCTGATTAGGGGTAGAGCCAATTTTTAGTTTTTTGGAAGCATCCAAATAGAGCCAGGCCCAACCGCTGCCGAATCTGGATTTACCTGCGTCTGTGAATTGTGTTTTCATGGCATCCAATGAACCGAAGTCCCTGATAATGGCGTCGCCCAGTTTTCCTGGAGGCGTTCCCCCACCGTTTGGTTTCATGCATTTCCAGAACATTTCGTGGTTGAAATGTCCGCCTGCATTGTTCCTCATTTTTGCAGAATATTTCGATATTTCCGAGAGCAGTTTATTGAAATTGGTGCCGGCAGCTACGCCTTCCGCTTTTACAGCATCTTTAAGATTGGTGGAATAAGCAGCTGCATGTTTAGTGTAATGGATCTCCATGGTTTTAGCATCGATCAGGGGTTCGAGCGCTGCATAGTCATAAGGAAGGGGTGACTGATCGAAAGGTGACAATTGTGTTGGACCTCCCAGGTAAGGAGCGGCTGTCACCAGGATACCTGTTTTAGTAACGTCTTTGATAAATTTTCTTCTTTCCATAATTCGGGATTTAACCCTCCTAAATGTACGGATTATGCGTCAGCCTTGTTGAGCATTTTTTTTAGTTTCCTGAAGACGCGGTAATAGGATTCCGTGTTGAAGAGCTGGGAATCGTGCATGGCTTTATAGGTCAGGTAGATCCCTACGGGAAGGAGAACAATAGATGGCAGCCAAACCCCAACAAATGGGATCAGGGTCTCGTTACGGGCCAGTTTTTCACCAAACATGTTCAGGAGGTGAAAGATCAGAAAGAAAATGACAGCGATCACCAGTGGCATTCCGAGTCCGCCTTTACGGATGATGGAACCCAGGGGAGCTCCGATCATAAACAACACCAGGCAGGCGAATGGCAATGCGAATTTCTTTTGCCATTCCACTTTGTATGCTGTCCGTTGATCGTTCTTGAATTTATATTCTTCGTTAATAAGATCGTTGGAAGATTTTATCAGATTGAGTTTTTCAGTATAACGACTGTAAGTAGATGTTATAGAGGAGTCAGGCATTTGCCGATAATAATTTTTCAAGCTATCGGCTACTACGACCTTCTCATATTTCCAGCCACTGTCGAGCAATTTGCCCGAACCGAGATATCCGCTTATTTCACGGGTAAACCTTTTCGGGATATTATACGTAAGCAGTTTATTGACTGAATCCGCACCGTTCTGGAGCTGGCGAACATTCAGCATGTTCCCATTTGTTCTAAAAGCAGAGTCTGGCGTTTTCATGACGCCAAAACTGCTGAGGTCAAATGATTTCTTATATTCTTTAAATTTGATCCGGATATAGTCTGTTTCCTTCGTGCTGTACCCGCCTCTTTCCTGGTAGCGCCAGCCATTCTGCAGATCGAATTCCATGAATTTTTTGTCTTCGCTGATGCTCATGTTTCCTTTTTCGGCCACAATGATATTGTCTTGCATCCGGAAGTCGTTCTCATAGATCACCACGTCGTATATGCCCGTTCCATTTTTATCTTTTCTTCCCACTTTGATTGCGAAGTTGGTGAGCTTGTCGTAGAATATTCCCTCCCGGATATCGAATGCCGGTTTAGCTACGCGGATGTCCCATAACTGGCTTACGAATTTCAGGTTGGCTACCGGAACCACATAGTTTGCCAGCGAGAAAGAGGCGATGGAAATGAGGATCGTGGTGATGATCAGTGGTTGCATGAAACGAAGGAGCGGAATGCCCGAAGACCGGATAGCGACCAGTTCGAAGCTTTCACCGAGGTTTCCGAATGTCATAATGGAGGAGATCAGTATAGCAAGAGGCAGTGCAAGCACCATAAAGGTGATGCTGCCGTAGCCAGTCAGCTTGATGATGGTAAACATATCCAGTCCTTTGCCCACCAGGTCATCAATATATTTCCAGAAGAATTGCATGACAAACACGAATACCGTGATGAAAAAAGTGGCCACGAAAGGGCCAATAAATGCTTTTAGTATCAGTTTATCGAGCTTCTTGAACACGTAGAATAGGTAACTTTATTAAATGGATGTGGCAAAATTAGCACTTTCGGAAGAGGAACTCAGGCTGGTGATGGATCCGGGGTTCATTTTAACAAAGAACGCCATCATCGGGAAGGTCTATCATTTGTTCGGATCACTCTCCGAAAAGATGAGCAGGGACCTTATCCTTCCCGCGGAGGTCATTCTCGTGTCGCCAAAGATCTCGAAGGGGGAATTTTATCAGGGTCTTCCTTATGTGATGCTGGACCACCCCCGCTACTTTACAACTGATCATGTATTAGCGATCAGAACTTTTTTTTGGTGGGGAAATTTTTTCAGCGTGACCCTTCACCTCAAGGGCAAATACCAGGGGCTTTACAACAGGACCTTGCTAAAGCATTTTGACATGCTTGCGGAAAAGCGATACTCGATCGCGATCTGTGAGAGTGAGTGGCAGCATCATGTGGGCTCGGACGATTTCAAAGCATTGCAATGCATGTCGTATGCCGAATTTGAAATCCTCCTCCGGGATCATCCATTTATCAAACTCTCCACTTCTTTTTCTATAAATCAATGGGCGGACATGCCATATCTATTGCGAGGTGCGCAGCAGGAACTGGGCAAGATCATAGGTTTGATGGCCACTTAAGGGGAATAAGTAAGATCAACTGCCCAGGCGATGGAACAGGTCGTTCACCTGGAAGTCCCAAAGTCTTTTTTGATCGGGGATTTCTTTTTTCTCGGCAAAATCGCGAATAAGCAGGATGGTCTGGTTAGATACCTCCGCTTTTTCGATCCGGAATTCAAAATACTCATTTTTGGCTCCGTGAAGCCAGTGGAATCGAATGCATTTATCGAGTTCAGTTTCCATGACCTTGGCCTTGTCAGTAGTACCATCCCAGGTAAAACTGAAGACCTGGTCTCGTTCATCCACTTTATCAGCAAACCATTCCTGCAGTCCGGCGGGAGTGGAAAGGAATTCGTATAAGATAGAGGGGGAGCACCTCACGGTGTATTCTAGTGTAAACAATTGTTTGCTCATCAGCTTCAATCAGTTAAGTTCCGTCTGAGTGTTTCAGGTTGTTGCAATAATAGAAAATTAATATTAGCATCAAAATAATATTTTACCGGGCGGGCAATAGTTAAATAATCATGAAAATGAGCGGATTAGCTCTGGAAGCCTTGTCTAAGCCATTGATTGTAAATGGCTTAAGTTATAATTTTTTTGAAAACCTCTGGTATTATGTATAAATTGCTGTAAAGCAATATCCCTCGAATAATGCCGTTTAAGGTGGCAGGATCGTTAGTAGCAAATATTTAACAACGGTTATCATCCTTAAAACAGGTCTCTCTTATGAGTATGCGCCAACTTAAGATCTCTAAATCGATCACGAACCGGGAATCCCAGAGTTTAGAAAAATACCTCCAGGAGATCGGGAAAGTAGATCTGATCACCCCTGAAGAAGAGGTTCAGCTTGCTATTCGCATTAAGCAAGGCGATATGAAGGCACTGGATCGTTTAACCAAGGCCAATCTTCGTTTTGTAGTGTCTGTAGCTAAGCAGTATCAGAATCAGGGCCTTTCCCTGCCGGATCTGATCAATGAGGGTAACCTCGGCCTGATCAAGGCAGCACAGCGTTTCGATGAAACGCGGGGCTTCAAATTCATTTCTTATGCTGTATGGTGGATTCGCCAGAGTATTCTGCAGGCCCTGGCTGAACAGTCCAGGATCGTGCGTTTACCGCTGAATAAAGTGGGGCTGACCAACAGGATTAATAAAGCATACCAGCAACTGGAACAGGAGTACGAACGTGAGCCTTCGGCTGAAGAACTGGCAGAGCTGCTGGAACTGGATACCGAAGAAGTTGCGGCGACCCTGGGAATGTCTGCCCGCCATGTAAGTATGGATTCCCCCATTTCAGAAGGAGAAGAGGGTACCCTGGTGGATGTGATGATGAATCCAAATGCAGAAATGGCTGATGAAGACATAGTCAACAGACAATCACTCAAACTCGAGATCGAAAGATCCCTGAATACCCTGACGGAACGCCAACAAGAGGTCATTCGCTATTTCTTTGGAATAGGAATTGATCACCCGATGAGCCTGGAAGATATTGGCGACAGGTTTTGCCTGACGCGCGAGCGCGTGCGCCAGATCAAAGACAAGGCCATCAACCGGCTGAAAAACGCCTCTCGCAGTAAACTGCTGAGAAGCTACCTCGGAACATAGAATTGGCTAATTAGCTCATTGACTAATCACTGTTGTCCGGGGAACATTTTAGGAGAAGATAAAAAAGAGGCTGGATCATATTATTGATTCAGCCTTCTTTTTGGGTAAATTTAAAGTTCTCACACAAAAAATAACCCATGCCTAAAAGTAGTTATTTTACCGGACAGCCCATTTTTTCTCAGCTACTAAAATTAATCGGCAAGGATCAAGTTCAAGCCCTGGCTCGCAGCCAGGGTACAGACCGGTACTGCAAGTCATTTTATAGTTACGACCACCTGGTTGCCATGTTGTACGCCTGTTTCTTTGAAGTGACTTCGCTACGGGAACTGACCACTGGACTGCAGGCTAATAGCTTTAGACTGAAGCATTTAGGATTGCAGGCATCTCCACGCCGAAGTACACTCTCTGATGCAAACACGCGAAGAGATGCCTCCTTCTTTGAACAGATTTACCAGAGCCTGTACGACAAGTATTTCCCGGACAGCCGAGATCATACTCCTCAGCTCCACGGTAACAAGGATCTATTCATCATGGACTCCACCACCATTACTTTATTCTCCAACGTGATGAAGGGTGCAGGATCGCTTAAAGCTAACGGACGAAAGAAGGGAGGGGTAAAAGTACACACGTTAATAAATGCGCGACATGATCTTCCTTCATTCGTTAACATCACAGAAGCCCGTCAGAACGACGTTTCCCAGCTTAAGAACATTCATTTGCCTCAGGGATCGATGCTTGTTTTGGACAAAGGGTATGTGAGCTATAAGCAGTTTAAGGAATGGGGGGATGATGTGATTTGGATTACGCGGTTGAAAAAAGCTTCCAGTTACGTGATTGAACAATCTCTTCCGGTGGTAGAAGCGTCAACAACTCAAGGTGTTCTGAAAGATCAATGGGTCACACTGGGAAGGCCCAGTAATCAGAAGGAAACTCCGTTGATCAAGGCCAGGTTAGTTACCTATTATGATCGAGTCGGAGAGCGAACATTTGAGTTCATTACCAATGATGCCCAGAGCTTGCCGGAAGAGATCGCCGACTATTATAAAAAGCGGTGGCAGATAGAACTGCTGTTCAAAAGAATAAAGCAGCGATATCCTTTGCGCTATTTTCTCGGGGACACACCCAATGCCATTAAAATACAGATATGGTGCGCCCTGATTTGCGATCTGCTGGTGCAAGTCGTGAAAAAAAACCTAGAAGAGAAGTGTAAAGCTAAATGGTCATATGCCAACCTTTCGGCCATGATAAAACACCATCTAATGACTTACATTGACCTGTTTGACTTCCTGAAAAATCCAGAAAAATCCTTGATCCAATACCGCTATATCACGCCTCAAATCGAGCTATGGGGGCTTGCAAATCAAAATTCATCCTAAATTGCCCGCAAATGCACTGATTTCAATACCCCGGTTTTAACCACGGAGTTTTACCGGACAACAGTGATTAGCCAATCAGTCAATTCTTATTGGCCAGCTGTCCGCAGGCAGCATCTATATCCTTCCCACGGCTGCGCCTTAATCTGACGTTTACCCTGTTTTTTTCGAGGTACTCCATAAAGGCATTGGTCTTTTCCTCATCGGGCTTCGCGAAACGGGCGGCATCAATGGGATTGTACTCAATAATATTAATGAGATCTGCAGGAACCTGCCTGTATATCTTGATCAGGTCATCCGCATCTTCAAATGAGTCGTTGAAATCCTTGAACAGGATATATTCAAA
>JANMHK010000107.1:0-5059 GCA_031375135.1 Sphingobacteriales bacterium
GGGAGCGGCTCGCTCCTGTACTTGTCCAATTGAGAGATCATCATAATTTGTTGTCGTCATTCCAAAGAGGTCGACCGACGTCCATGGCGTATTTTTTTCACGGCCAGTGTTCTCGTGTTTGACGATACTAAAACGTGATTCGTCATCAAGTTTTTCATTAAGGTACTTAAAGAATGCTTCGAGGTTTGCTGGTTTATTGGCACCGTACTCTCCTTTCATACTATTCGGGAATGCGATGTCCTGCATGTTTCCATCCGATGGATAGCGGACATAATCGAAGTTAAGCTCATCAAAACCAATGTCATATGAATCAGTAGCGAGCTCTATAATATGATCCCAATAATCACGTGAACCCACATCAATAAATGAAAGTCCTTTTCGGTCATGCCATACTGTTATGTACTGGCGGTTATGGCAATGTATTCTATCTTTCCACCAATGCCATGGGCTCCAATGTGACCGCTGCTTGGAAAGCTCATAAGCAAGGCGCCTATTTTGGAAACCCTTGTTTCACACAGATACATCCTACTTGCATCCCTGTAAGTGGAGACCACCAGTCTAAGCTGACGCTGATGTCTGAGTCGCTCCGTAACGACGGCAGGATTTGGGTGCCAAAGAAAAAAGGCGACGATCGTAAGCCTTCTGAAATATCGGAAGATGACAGGGATTATTTCCTGGAAAGAAGGTACCCCGCGTTTGGAAATCTCGTCCCACGGGACGTGGCTTCAAGGGCAGCGAAAGAGCGATGCGATGCCGGACATGGCGTTGGAACTTCAAAGCAAGCGGTGTATCTGGACTATGCCGCCGCGATAGAGCGATATGGCAAAATAGAAGCGAACAAGAGCAACCTGGCTAATGCTGATCATAACACCATCATTGCACTTGGTAAACAAGTGGTAAAAGAGAAATATGGCAACCTTTTCGATATGTACGAAAAGATAACCGGCGAGAACCCGTATGAAATAGCGATGAGGATCTATCCTGCGGTGCATTATACCATGGGCGGTCTCTGGGTGGATTACGAATTGATGACGACGGTACCGGGTCTATATGCGCTCGGGGAGTGTAATTTCAGTGACCATGGCGCTAATCGTCTTGGCGCTTCTGCACTGATGCAGGGTCTGGCTGATGGATATTTCGTTATTCCTTATACTGTTGGTAATTACCTGGCAGACGAGATCCGCACCAATGCCATCCCTACCAGTCATGAAGCATTTGAACAAGCTGAAAGTAAAGTGAAGAGCAAGCTTGAGCAACTGAAAAATATCAACGGTTCACAGACCGTGGAAAGTTTCCATAAACGCCTCGGCAAGATCATGTGGGATAAATGCGGTATGGCCAGGAACGAGGAAGGACTCAAGCAGGCCATTGCGGAGATCAGGGCGTTAAAAAAAGAGTTCTGGAGTGATGTTAAGATCCCCGGAGCGGTGAATGGGATGAACAACGAGCTCGATAAGGCCGGACGGGTTGCTGATTTCATCGAGCTGGGAGAACTGATGTGCCTCGACGCGCTTACGCGTAACGAAAGCTGCGGCGGCCATTTCAGGGAGGAATACCAGACTCCCGAGGGCGAAGCCCTTCGTGACGACGCCGATTATATGTTTGTATCAGCATGGCAGTATGCGGGCGAAAGCGACTGGACATTGCACAAGGAAGAATTGTTGTACGATGTGGTAAAGCCAAGCCAGAGGAGCTACAAGTAGAATGTGATAAATGTGGGGAATGTGATAAATGTGGGGGAATGTGGTTAATTGTAAAATGAAATTGTTTTATGCAGCATTATAACATGAATCTGACGCTGAAAGTCTGGCGTCAAAAGACCAGGTCAGATGCAGGTGCTTTCGAAACCTACACGGTGAAAGACATTTCCTCTGAAATGTCTTTCCTTGAAATGTTCGATGTTCTCAACGAGCGCCTCATCACAGAAGGGCAGGAGCCCATTGCTTTCGACCATGATTGCAGGGAAGGGATCTGTGGCTCTTGCTCTATGGTGATTAACGGGCGGGCACATGGACCATGGAAAGCAACTACCACCTGCCAGCTCCATATGCGCGAATATAAAAATGGCGACACCATCGTTGTTGAACCATGGCGCGCGGATTCTTTTCCGGTGTTGAAAGACCTGGTGGTTGACCGCAGCGCGTTCGACCGAATCATCCAGGCGGGTGGATATGTTTCCATCAATACCGGTAATGCCGTAGACGGAAATTCAATCCCCGTTGACAAGGATAAAGCAGACGATTCTTTTGCTGCTGCAGCATGTATTGGCTGTGGTGCTTGCGTTGCAGCTTGTAAAAACTCTTCGGCGATGCTGTTCCTTTCTGCCAAGGTAACCCACCTGGCACTGCTGCCGCAGGGTGAGCCAGAACGCAAGAAACGAGTAGTTAGCATGGTGGCCCAGATGGATAAAGAAGGTTTCGGCAGTTGCACCAATACGTATTCCTGCGAAGCTGAATGCCCGAAAGAGATTTCGGTGGTTAACATTGCGAGACTCAACAGGGAATACCTGGCAGCCACGCTGGCAGGAGAAGATTAAATTATTCTGTTATTAAATTTTTATCTAAATTTTGATGCCTCCTGAAGAGGCATCATTTTTTTTAACGATAACCCGTTTCGCATGCCCTTTACCAGAATATTTTTTCTGTGTGCTTTCATCCTGGCAAGTTTTAGTTTACAAGCGCAACAGAAACCGAACATCATATACATCTATGCGGATGATCTTGGTTATGGGGAGTTGGGTTGCTATGGCCAGGAAAAAATAAGAACCCCAAATCTTGATAAACTCGCCGCCTTTGGCATGAAGTTCACACAGCATTATACGGGCGCGCCGGTATGCGCACCTGCCCGCTCAATCCTTATGACGGGGAAACATTCCGGGCATTCCTATATCCGTGGTAATTATGAATTGGGACAGTTTGATGATGCCCACGAAGGTGGTCAGATGCCTTTATACGAAGGCGCTTTCAACGTAGCGAAATTGATGAAACTGGCCGGCTACACCACGGGAGCCATCGGCAAATGGGGACTTGGGATGGCGAATAGTACCGGCGATCCCAACAAACAGGGTTTCGATTATTTCTACGGCTACCTCGACCAGAAACAGGCACATAACCAGTATCCAACCCATTTATGGGAGAATGGTCATTGGGATACCCTTCGTAACAAACCCTATTCCGGCCACAAACAAATTCCTGAACATTCGGCCGATAGCGTTTTTGATTCCTTTATCGGCAAAGAGTACAGCCTTTCAAAAATGGGGGACAAAACCATGGAATTTTTGAAACGGAATAAGTCAACACCATTTTTCCTTTACCTCCCTTATCCCACGCCGCACCTGGCCCTGCAAGCTCCCGCAGATGCAGTGAAAGAGTACGTCGGGAAATTTCCGGAAAAAACATACCTGGGTGAAAAAGGATATACACCCACAAAATATCCGCTGGCTACTTATGCGGCATTGATCACCGGACTCGACAAGCAGGTGGGCAGGGTGATGGATATGGTCAGGGAACTTGGTATTGAAAACAATACCATCATAATGTTTTCGAGCGACAATGGACCCACGTTTGATGTTGGCGGCGTCAATGCACAGTTCTTTAATAGCGCTGCAGGCATGAGGGGACTAAAGCAGGACTTGTTTGAAGGCGGTATCCGGGAACCCTTTATTGTGAGGTGGCCCGGTCAGATAAAACCAGGATCTGTCTCAGACCATATTTCCGCGCAGTACGACCTGTTGGCCACATTGGCCGACATTGTCAAGCTCAATGTTCCTTCTACAGACGGGGTTTCATTTTTGCCCACGTTGATGGGGCAGAAGCAAAGACAACATGAGTATCTCTATTTTGAATTCCCGGAAAAATCGGGTCAGGTTGCAGTGAGGATGGGAAAATGGAAAGGAGTTAAATCAAATCTGAAAATAAATGAGCAGGCACCCTGGGAAATCTTCGACCTCGAAAAAGATCCGGCGGAAGCTAATGACCTTTCCGCCAGCCATCCTGAACTGGCCAGCCGTTTTAACGATATCGTGAAAAAAGAACATAGCTGTTCCCATCTTCGCGAATGGGAGTTTGTTGATCCAAAATTTGCTAAACCTGTAAAAAATTAAAATATGGCTTCTTCCCGTAGAAAATTTCTCCGCCAATTGGGCGGTACTGCAGCCCTGGTTTCGTCTTCTTCTCTGGCAGGTTTTGGAGAAGAACGAGTCTATATGCTGAAGGTTGAGCAAAAAATAAGTTCCAATGATAAGATCAGGCTAGCTGTAATTGGAATGGGTATTATGGGGAATGGAGATCTGGATACGGCTTTAAAGGTACCTGGCATTGAACTGGCGGGGGTCTGTGATCTTTACCAGGGACGTCTTGACCGGTGTAAAGAAAAGTACGGACAAGGGCTTTATACCACACGGGATTACCGTGAGCTTCTGGAAAGAAAGGACATCGATGCTGTTATCATCGCCACGTCCGATCACTGGCACGATCATATCTCCATTGCAGCCCTCAAAAAAGGGAAACACGTGTATTGTGAAAAACCCATGGTACAACATGTGGAAGAGGGACATGCCGTGATCAAGGCAGAAAAAGAATCCGGCAAGGTATATCAGGTCGGCAGCCAGGGTGTTAGCAGCATAGCCCTTGCAGAAGCAAAAAAAATCATCAAGGCCGGCTCTATTGGTGAGGTCAATATGATCGAGGCTATAAACGACCGTTACAGCTCGATGGGGGCCTGGCAATACTCGATCCCTACCGATGCCTCCCCCGAAACCGTATCGTGGGATAAGTTCATCGGTGATGCCCCCAAAAGGCCTTTTGATCCCGTACGGTTCTTCCGGTGGCGGAACTACAAGGATTATGGGACCGGTGTAGCCGGCGATCTGTTTGTTCATCTGATCTCCGCCGTGCACCATGCCCTGGATTCTTATGGCCCCGATCGTATATTCTCTGCAGGTCAGTTGAGTTTATGGAAAGATGGGCGGGACGTACCGGATGTGATGGCTGCCATTATGGACTATCCCAAAACAACAACTCATCCTAGTTTCCAAATGATGCTCAGGGTGAATTTTGCT
>JANMHK010000122.1:0-15832 GCA_031375135.1 Sphingobacteriales bacterium
GTATACCAGTTCAACTTGGTCAGAACTACGTTGATGGAAATTAAATGACAAGACAAGCCCGCCATCATGGTATTTAATAAGATGGACCAGTACGAAAAAAACACATTTGATGAATGGCTGGAACCGGAAGTGAAAGAAGAAATACTGAGAGACCTGCACGAAAGGTGGGCGCGGGAAACCGATAATAACTGTGTTTTTATTTCTGCTACGGAAAGAAAGAATATTGATACCCTAAGGGCTACGATACTTGGAAAAGTAAAAGAGCTTTACCAGATCAGGTACCCGTACAGAACTGCATTTTACTCCTGATGGCGAAAAAGATAATATGGCATCGCATTGCCCCGGATCTTGAGGCCCTGCAATTCCCAGACAACAACATCACTACGGTGGATTGCAATGGCAAAACCATCAGTATTGGGAGGCATAACGGTGAGATCTTTGCCTTTGCTTACAAGTGTCCCCACGCCAGCGGGATACTGGCCAATGGATTCATTGACCCGGTTGGCAATGTGGTTTGTCCACTCCATCGTTATAAATTCAGCATCGCCAATGGGAGAAACAGCAGCGGTGAGGGCTACGCGATGAAAACTTACCAGATTGAGATCAGGGATAATGGTGTTTTCGCGGGCATCGAAGAAGCAGGTTTCTCAATCTGGTGATCTTTCTACATTTTTGCATTAATACCAATTATGCAAAACCCTGCAACTTCCAGGCTTTATCATCTTCTACTAACTTTAGCTATTGTTGTAAACTTCTCGGGTTTGTTCCTGGTGATCATTGGTCCAGATGGAACTTTGTATGCATCCATTGCCAAAACAATGGTAATGACGGGGGACTACCTGCAACTGTTTGGCAATGGAACAGATTGGCTGGATAAGCCGCATTTGCCTTTCTGGGTGACCGCATTTTTTTTCAAAATCTTTGGCATCAACAGTTGGAGTTATAAGCTACCGGCCATCCTATTCACATTGGCCGCAGCGGGATACACCTGGCTGTTTGCGAAAATGTTTTATGACAACATCATTGCAAAATGGAGTGTGTTGATCCTGCTCACTGCGCAACACATCATCTTGTCCAATACTGATGTGCGTGCAGAGCCTTATCTCACCGCGTTCATCATTGGCGCCGTTTATCATTTTCACAGAGCCTGGTCGCAACAAAAATTCCTGCAGCTTTTACTGGGGTCTGTGATGACAGCATGTGCAATCATGACCAAAGGAATATTTGCAGTGGTCCCTGTAATGGCCGCCATGGGCATTCATTTAATCATGACTGGCCAGGGAAAAGAGATCTTTAGAATTCGCTGGCTTATTGCGGCTGTACTGACACTTGTTTTTATCAGCCCCGAATTATATGCATTGTATGCTCAGTTTGATATGCATCCCGAAAAGATTGTTTTCGGTAAAACCCAAGTATCCGGGCTAAGGTTTTTCTTCTGGGATAGTCAGTTCGGGAGGTTCTTCAATACAGGACCGATCAAAGGGAAGGGAGATCCTTCTTTCTTCTTACATACTACGCTATGGGCCTTTCTGCCCTGGTCTGTGTTGCTTTATATAGCCATCGTAAAAAGGATCAGGAGCTTCAGGGATAGTTCTATACCGGAGTGGTATTGCCTGGGTGCAGGCATTGTTACATTTCTTATGTTTTCCCTGTCCAAATTTCAACTGCCGCACTATCTCAATATTGTGTTCCCGTTTTTTGCCATTCTAACAGCGGCTTATATCGCTGAAGCAGTTTCGATCAAGCATATTCGAATCATTCAGTACACGCTGGTGATATTGATGTTGCTTGCCATACCAGTTTTGCATTTGTTTTTTGAACCCGGTATCAGTCATGTGTCGATGACGGTATTGATCACCTTGGTATTGGCATTCATTATATTTCTGCCGATGTTGTTTGGGGTGTCAGATAAGGAATTGATCATTGGCAGAACGGTACTGGCGGCAGTTTTAGTGAACCTCTATCTGAACGGTTTCTTCTACCCGAAACTCTTGACTTACCAGGGAGGAACCACGGCGGCCAAATACATCAACAAAGCCTTCCCGGATATGCCAGTGGTACAATTGAAGCAACGATACAGTTATCCCCTGGAATTTTACCTGAATGTTCCATTGATCTCCATCAGTAAGCTATCAGACACTGCCATACTTCCCAGGCCTTGCATTTTACTGTTGCATCAGGATGATGATAGTTTGGGTTTATCACCTCTCAAATCATTTGATGTATTTCCGATCAGTAAGATGAACAAGAAGTTCCTGGATCCTGCTACCCGCAAAGAGCAGCTGAAGCAATTCAATATGTACCTGAGGTATTGAACAACGATTAATTACTGAACATATATGTCTGGCCCCAAACATCCTTTTATCCAAGCCCTGACCCGGCGGTTCCGTGAAGCTGCTGATCCGGCCAATGCTGTATTTCAGAAAGCCTATATGAAGGATCAGTTTGAATTTTTTGGAATAAAAACTGAAGCGAGAAGGGCCATAACAAAAGCACATTTTAAGAACTACCCGTTAACAGATGTTCAAACACTGCATGAGACTGTGACCTTATTATGGCAACTACCGCAGCGTGAGTATCAATATGCTGCCCAGGAATTACTTCATCATTATAGAAAGATATGGAGGGAGGATACTATTGAGTTGATCGAATATTGCCTGACGCACAAAAGCTGGTGGGATACCGTTGATTACCTGAGTACCTACGGGGCGGGCCTTGGGTTTCGCGAATATCCCGGGAAGGTTGCCGAAATCACTAAGCGCTGGAATCATTCATCCAACATGTGGCTGAATAGAGCCAGCATCTTATTCCAGTTAAAATACAAAGCGGGGACCGATGTCAGTTTAATGGCAATTTATATCCGGAACCTCTCGCATTCAAAGGAATTCTTCATACAAAAAGCCATTGGCTGGGCCTTAAGGGAGTATAGTAAAACAGATCCGGGATGGGTAAAAGAGTTCATCCGGGACCACAAACTCGCCGCTTTAAGTATTAGAGAGGGGTCAAAATACCTGTGAGCTAGCCGGTTAGTATGCTAACCGGTTAAATCACTCGCCCCTAGCCGGCTAAATAACTTGCCCTTATCTCTCCGGCCAACATATTATCCGGCTAAATCACTTACCTCCCCCCAATCCTGTCCAACTGCTTGCGGTGATGACGGGTATGGATATCAATAAACTCATACCATTTCACAGCGTTCAATAAACCGAGTCGGGGATGTTTTTGCTTCTGGGTTTTGGATGCCTGGTTAATAAGGGGCGTGATCGTCTCCAATCGATCTTTAAAATCGGTGATCAGTTTTCTGGCTTCGTCCTTACTGATTTTAGTCACCTGGGCCTTTATGCGCTCGGGCACTTTGAATTTGCCGGGAGGAAACCGACCGAAAAGGAAAACCATTTTAACAGGAAACGGCATGGGCTCGTTTGATTCTATGGCCTTGCCTTTTAAACAGGCGTCAATGGCTTGAATACAAGAATGATTACTGGTGAATAGATGGGCGTACACTTCTGCGTAAGACCATCCACCCTGAGGTGGGGTTGACGTAAAAACCTCTTCACTGGCTGCCTCCAATATTTTTTCGTAAACAGCTACGGTTTTCTGAATAGAGCGATAGGCATTAGAGACACTCATGATATCTTATCATTTTTGACTTCATCTGGGATATAATGTTCATGTGTTTGCACCGGCTGAGTTTTTGTTTTTTTCATCCGCATTTGCAATACATCCACCAATAACGCAAAACTCATCGAAAAATATATATATCCCTTAGGAATATGAAAATCAAGCCCTTCCGCAATCAGTGACATCCCGATCAAAAGGAGAAAACTCAGGGCCAGCATCTTAAAAGCCGGGTGCTTGTTGACGAATTTACTGATCGGCTCCGCTGCGAATAACATGATGACTACGGTCACTACCACGGCAGTATACATCACCCAGAGTTCTTTCACCATCCCTACCGCTGTAATGATCGAATCTACGGAAAACACAATATCGAGGAGCAGGATCTGCATGATCACCTGGTTAAAAGAAGAAGCCTGGATGTTTTTCGACTTATCCCCTTCTTCCCCTTCCATTTTATGATAGATTTCAACCGCACTTTTATACAGGAGGAAAAGGCCGCCCAGGATCAGGATAAGGTCTTTCCCGGAGATATCGTTCCCAGCGAGTATGAACAGGGTGCCCTGCAGTTTCAAGATCACCGAAATTATCGCAAGCAGTCCGAGACGGATCAACATGGCCAACATAAGCCCTAGCTGACGGGCTTTTTTCTGTTGGTGTTCAGGAAGTTTGCCGGCAATAATGGAGATGAAGATCACGTTATCCAAACCGAGTACAACCTCCAGCAGAATAAGCGTTAATAAAGCAATGGCGGTTTCCATATTTATACTTAAAATAGGTTTGAAAAGGGCGTAAAAATAAGACTTTAGCCTGTTTCTTTGCACAAAGGTTAGAGCCTGTTTATCATCATGGGTGTTGAAAAAAAAGACAAGTTTGATTTTTTTGTGAGAACAGCAGTAGCGTTGATCGTGTTGCTTGTCATTTCAAAACTGCTATGGATCAATCTTGTCCAGAATAAACTGAGCGACTATTTACTTGCCGAAACCCTGCTCTTCTATCCCGGGGAGTACATCCGCAGGTCCCTGCTCGGTAATTTTTTTCTGCCATTTCCCGTGTCGGTACAAAAAGGGATGGTCATCCTGTTTTACAGCCTGCTGGTATTCATGCTGCTGATTTACGCACTGAAATACTGCCGCGACAAATACCTGCTCCTGTTGTTTTTATGCCTGCCCTTCGGTATCCGCATTTACCTCAGTGAAAACAATGGTTTATATCGTAAAGAACTGCTGTTCTTCCTCGTGATCATCTTAACCTTGCAGCTTTACCGTTTTTCCAGGAATATGACGGTGAACCTGGTCGTCAGCATCCTGGCGAGCATACTGATGATCATGATCCATGAATCATTTGTGTTTCTCGCCGCTCCGGTAGTGGGCTGGATCATATACAGGAACAATGCCGGTTTATTAGGGCCAGTCATTTATTTTCTGGTTACGGGCCTATCCTTTTTGCTGCTTTCCGGAATTCCCAACGAACAGCAGATCGCCACGCTGGATCAATTTTTCCTGAGCCGGCAAATAGACTGGAGCCTGTCGAAGAACTACCTGGTGATGTCAAGGGAAAAAACGTTGGGCATCTCTTTTAGTCATTTTACAGAAGGGAGTATCTGGTTTTACCTGCTATTCTTCCTGCCCGTGATCTCCTACATGTTCTATGCACGAATCATCAAGAAAGAATTCATACTACTGCTGGCGTTTCAGGCTTTTGTCTGCCTGGTCCTTTGCATGCTTGCCATGGATTATGGAAGATGGCTAAGTTTCATGTTGGTCAGTTTTTTCCTTTGCTTGTTTACGTATAGCAACCAGCATGATTTCAGTCTGAGGATTAAACATTCACTCAGGGAAAAGGTAGTTTACCTGGCCCTGTTGTTTTTCGTCTGCTCCATACATATTCCAAATTTCGTGGAGTCGTACCCCTTGAAAAGAAATATAGCAGACAATCTTATCTGGAACAAGATCACCAACGCGGTGAATAAGAAGGCTGCTGATCAACATTAAAAGCCAGGAGCAACACTTCGGTTTGCCCTGATAGCGAGGACCTTGTTATTGGGTTAAAATCAAGGAGCATTTCTATAAAAAGCGTAGAGACGGATCGCGCCGGCACAGCAAGCAGTACGCCAGTTCCCTTAGCCATAGCCGTAGAAACAACAGATCTGAGATCTTCAAAATCAGTGGGATCATATCCCACGTCACTCATCATGATGATATCGGCATCCGGCAACGGGTGGTGGTTCCAGTTGATCAACTTCGGACTTACGTGATCATAGCCAAGAGCGGAAATGTTCTTCTTCATCCAGTCCAGGGCCTCCGGTACATGATCTGACACGATCAACGCCGAAGCATATTGAGCCGCTACGAACGAGGGTAGCCCAATACCGGCGCCTAATTCCAGCAATATTTTGCCGTTTATTAGCTGGGATTCCTCTTTCAGCCAACCAGCCATCGCCAGCGCCGAGGGCCAGATTCGGGACCAGAAAGGGAAGGCGGTACCTTCTTCCGAATCCTTATACAGCTGCTCTACCTGTGCGGGATCCGGAACAAAAAGATCAACACCAAAATGGGAAACCCGGACCTCCTGATATGGAAATGCATTCATAAAAGCCGAATAAAAATATGACTTAATCATGTAGTCAATGCGGAAAAACTAAATACACAAATTATCTACAATCGAGGCTGCTGCTGGCTTACACGCCGCGAACAAGCATGGATTTGGGTTACCTTTGACCATTCCCTGTATTAAACGATAACGAAAATCACATCATTATGATTCAAAAAACTTATTATAAAACGAAGGACTATTGCAAAGTGAAATTCAGCTTTCAAATTGAAGATGCTGACAACGTAGAGATCCTTGGCCTCAACAGCGATTGGGAGAATTCTGTGATCATGAGCAAGAAGAAAGACGGTAGTTTCGCGGCGGACGTTAACCTGCCGAAAGACAGTAAGCACGAATTCAAATACCGCATCAACAGTTCACTTTGGTTGAGCGACCCGGATGCCGATGCACAGGCGCCTAACAGCTTTGGCGGAAGCAATAGTGTAGTTAGTTTATAATGTCGATCCGGCGTAAACCCGGCGGCCGAAACGGCGAACTATTTCTCGTGTTGGCATTTTCTCATTTCTAAATCACCCTTAGAAATTCGGGATAAATTTCCGATATTTGCATAATCTAAAAAGAATTAATGGGAAGATCTTCAGAGACATTTAACAAGAGAGAAAAAGAAAAAAAACGCCTTAAAAAAGCCCAGGATAAGGCTGAGAAAATGGAAGAAAGAAAGGCTGGTACCAAAAAAGGTAAGAGCCTGGAAGACATGATGGCCTATATCGACGAAAACGGTAACATTTCTGCTACGCCGCCGGATCCTTTAAAAAGAAGGGTGATCAATCATGAAGACATCCAGCTTGGTGTATCAAGGCCAGAGGAAGAAGAAGAAGAAGGACCAAGGAATGGCCAGGTTACGTTTTTCAATAACGCGAAGGGCTTCGGTTTCATCAAAGATGTACAATCCGGCGAAAGCTTCTTTGTACACGTAAACGAGTTGAAAGAACAAATCTCAGAAGGCGATAAAGTGCTGTTTGAACGCGGCTCCGGACATAAAGGCCCAGTTGCCCTTAATGTCAAGAAGGGTTGATCACGGTAGCCTGACTCTATAAAAAGCTTAAAGCAAGCCAATGGCTTGCTTTATTTTTTTACTACACTTTATGTAACGATCAATTTTACGTGAAATCTGCTTAGCGGATCCTTACACCTCTGCGTTGGTTTTCAGCAGTGATAACTTCGAGAAATCTGATCCACTGAAAATCTTAGCCAGATTGATGTTCTTAGAGGCCTGGTAAGATTCGAACTGGCTCTGAGGCACAATCCGCCAGAAATTCTTCGATTTCAAATCAGAAAAGTCTTTATCCTTCACAAAAAGGCCATTGATGGGGTCACGCTTCTTAAAACTGATCCTCACATAGTTGTTCTCGTTCTTAGCGTTGGAAATGAACTTTTCAATTTCGTCTATTGTCATATTAACGATTTATTAGATGAATATTAAAGGAGGAGTGCAAATATAGCGATTTTCCCCGTCCCGGAAGATTAAATCACCGAAAACCTTCGTCCGGTATAATATAAAGCGTACCTTGGCTCAATAATTTGAGCTTCGCATCAGTAATCGCTTAACACTCTTACTTCTTGCCGCCCTCAGATAATCATCAATTTATCAATTAAACAGTATGAACATTTACATTTCAAACTTGAGCTTTGGGGTTCAGGACGAAGATTTAAGAAAATTATTCTCAGAATATGGCGAAGTATCTTCCGCTAAGATTATTACCGACAAATTTACCGGTAAGTCTAGGGGATTTGGCTTTGTAGAAATGCCAGACTCAGCAGCTGCAGAAAACGCTGTCAACGGACTTAATAACGCAAGCATTGACGGTAGGTCAGTGAAAGTTATGGAAGCAAGGCCGAAAGAAGAAAGGAGATAAAAACATTAGATGGAGGATAGAAATTAGAGGACCAGTTCCTTTAGCTTCTATCCTCCATTTTTTTTTGCCCATCCCATCCTGCATAAGGTTCAAATACCGTAACTCCCGCAACAACTTTTTGCGAAACACCTAGTTCCCCTTCCCGAGTTTCTCGTCAAACAGTACGTTTGCGTAACCCTGGTATCCATCCCCGTTTTCAGGTTACTGATAAAACACATCACCCCTGTACGTATACGCCATTAAGGTTCTGGAAGCATCATAAGTAGCGCCAGAAAACACTTCATGAAGCTATTCATTTTGGCAAATAAATATAGACCAGCTTTCAAAAAGGATACTTAACTTATTATGTGAAGATCGCCATACATGAACATCAAAATCGCTTCTGAACCAGAAGAGTTTATACAGATCCATCGGATCAACTATCAAACTTTTGTGCGAGAGATCCCACAGCATAGTACAAATGATCAGGAGATGCTGATCGACAGATTTCATCCCTTGAATACCTATGTTATTGCAAAAAAAGAGGAGAAAGTGATCGGTATGGTTTGCTATAATCTCACAAGGCCTTTTTCCCTCGATGAAAAACTTGATGACCTAGACAGTTTCCTGCCACCCTATCAGAAACTTGCAGAGATCAGGTTATTATCCGTGCTACCTGAAGAGCGCATGACGGTGATCACTTTCAAACTCATGCAATTCCTGGCTTCCACCCTAATCGACTTAGGAGTGGACACGGGTGTTATTTGTGGTTACCAAAAACAATTGCATCTTTATAAGCACATCGGCTTCATCCCTTTTGGCCCCCTGGTTGGTTCGGGAGAAGCGATTTATCAACCTATGTGCATTACCCTTAAAGAACTGTTTGATGGATTCAGGAACAATTAATGTCAGTACAGGCCCGGTTCGTATCACGGGTGCAGTCAAGGCAGCTTTAGCAGCGGATCCCCTTTCACATCGCTCTGCAGACTTCGTGGACAGCTTTCATGGTATTACTGATTTCCTTTGCAAACAATTCAACGTCCGCAATACATTCCTCCTCAGCGGTAGTGGCACACTTGCCAATGAAGCAATGCTCCACCAGGTGAAACAGATCAAGGGCCGCGGACTGATCTTATCAAACGGAGAATTTGGCACCCGACTGATCAGGCAAGCCCAAAGGATTGGACTTGAATTCGATACTTACTCCCTTAACTGGGGTGAGGCCTTTGAGCTTGAGAATATTGAAAAATTACTTCAACATACTGCTGCCACATGGATGGTATTCACCCATTGCGAAACATCAACCGGCGTGATCAATGATCTGGATGCCCTTGCAAAACTGGCCAAAAATCATCGCTGCCTTTGTTTTTGCGATTGTATGAGCACAGTGGGAACAAGGGTTCTCGACCTTTCACATATTGCGATGGCCGCGGCTTCTTCCGGTAAAGGACTGGCATCCGTCCCAGGCCTTGCCATTGTGTTTTCAAATATCAAAATAGAATCAGGCAGCCAGATCCCAAGCTATATTAATCTTCGCGATTATTCCGATAAGGGTGGTATCCCCTTCACGCTATCATCCAATCTGGTCAACGCCCTTGGTGCATCCATCAAACAAAAAATGGTCCCCGATCAATTCGCTTTGCTGGAAAAATATCGTCAAAAAATTTCACAGCTTTTACATCAATTGCAGCTGGTTCCGTTTGACAACGGCTCCTCTTTTGTTTTTACCCTTGTTCCCAACCCGGATGAATACAATGATGTTCTGGAACAGCTATTGCAGTCGGGCCTCATCATCAGCTATGAAAGTGAATACCTTAAAAAAAGGCGTTGGATCCAAATGGCATTGTTCAATGATTACCAGGAAGAAGAACTTATGCAGGTGTTAAACAGCTTAAAAAAACTGCAAACGGTCTCTTCTTAATCAGGCATTTCGAATTACAAAATGATCCGCCCGATATTGGCCTTGCTGATATCCACATTTAAGTCTGCCACTTGTTTTTCCAGTTTTTCCTTTCTATCCTTCAACGCCACCCATTTGTTATGAAGCACATCAAACTGTTTTTTGTGCCCCTCAGGTACATATGGCGTGTTGGAATCCAACTCCCCTTTGAGGAAGATATAATCAGCAGTTAGTTTGTTTACGAAGTTGATCACGTCGTCATTCGACTTTGCTTTATTCTGCACGATCTCATCTTCCCATGCCTGAAGATCCTTTGCGATCTCATCAGCTTTTTTTCTCAGTGCTTCTGTCCCAGGCTTTTCCTTCAACATCGATGAGGTCTCCTTCAGTTGACTTACCGTCTTCCTTGCCTTCGCAACCTCGCTATGGATAGCGCTGGTCTCGACACAGATCTTTTTCATCAAAGCCTCTTGTTCATCATAATCCGCCTGGCTTGCTTCAAGGTCCGGTCTTGGTTTCACAACAATCTTCGAAGTTTGGACTTGATTTCCCATTTTCAGGTTTGCAGTATATATGCCAGGTGCAGCGAGGTAGCCATCATAACCACCTTCGATAAATACAGTAGGTATTCCGGTTATTGATTCTCCTTTAAGATCCCAGACAAAACGATTCAATCCCTTCCTTACTGGTAGTAGCGGATCAGCATCCGGACCTCCGGGATAAGAAACAAAATCGTCATTGGATTTGGAAGAATATGACCTGACGATTTCCTGCCTGCTATTCACAATGTCTACGGTGATCAAAGAATCTTTACTGATTTCGGGCAGCTGGTAATAGATGACAGCTCCTGCAGCGGCATTGGTTCCCGAATAGGATGGAGCCGGGGAATAAGGCTCGTCCACATCCTCAGGGTAATTGAGCGTGCTCCCGGCACTGGTTCTGATCACTTCCACCGGCGTGTATAATTTGAAAGATGAAATTGCATTCACATCAAACTCCCTTAACACCTCGATATCATCAAGTATCCAAAATGCCCTGCCCATAGTTGCAGCGATCAAATCATCATGATGAACTTTCAGGTCCGTGATGGGCGTAATAGGCAGTCCGAATTGCGATTGTGTCCAGTTCAAGCCGCCATTGTAGGAAATATATAAACCTGTTTCAGTTCCGGCATACAGCAAGCCCTTCTTCTTGGTGTCTTCCCTGACTACCCTGGTATAAGCGGTAGGAGAAATCCCTGTAACGATCTTGGTCCAGGTTTTACCGTAGTCGGATGACTTATAAATAGCAGGACTAAAATCGTTCACTTTATAACGGGTAGTGGCAATATAGACCGTGGCTTTGTCGTGCGGACTCACTTCAATACTATTGACCAGGCATTCTTCTAACCCTGCGGGTGTAACATTGGTCCAGGTAGCTCCGCCATCTTTTGTAAGCTGCACGAGGCCATCGTCACTGCCCGTGTAGATCACGCCTTTCTCGTGCGGAGACTCGATCACATAGGCTATGGTTCCATAGTTCTCACCGCCTGCACCTTCGTTGGTATAAGGTGTTCCGCTCAATCCTTGTTTGGTTGTATCATTCCTGGTCAGGTCCCCGGAAACGGCTTTCCAGTTTCTGCCCATATCACTTGTTTTAAATAACACATTTCCCGCATGGTAAAAAGTGTTGGGCTCGTGCATGGAATAAATGATCGGCGCGTTCCAGTTGAAGCGGTAGGCCATATCTTTCGGCTTGAGCGACTGGTATTGAACCGGAACTTCCATCAGCGACTTTCTTTCCATGGTTGTATAATCCAGCGTGCCTACGGTGCCCTGGTAAGATCCGCCCATCACGTATCTTGGATTTTTTGGATCAAAAGCCAGGAATGCACTTTCCCCGCCGGCACTTCTTGTCCATTCTGATTCGCCGATCGAATACCCGGAAGGATTGTTGCTCTTGATCTTCACAGAACTGTTATCCTGCTGACCTGCATAAATATTATAGGGATAAAGATCATCGGCACTGATTCGATAAAATTGAGCCGTGGGTTGGTTATTCTGGGTGGACCAGGTTTTTGTCTGGTCAAAACTCACCGAGGCCCCGCCGTCATTTGAAACGATCATGTTCTTCGGGTTATCCGGATTGATCCAGAGATGATGATAGTCGCCATGTGTGCCGCGGATATTTGTCCAGGTTCTGCCGCCATCCTTACTCATCAAGCCCGGTGAATTGAAGATGTACAAGGTGTTTTCATCTTTTGGATCCAGGAACATCTCGATATAATACCAGGCCCTTTGTGTCAGCCTGTTGTCCTTGCTGGCCATGTTGAAGGAATTACCCGCATCATATGAAACGAATAATCCACCCAGGTCTTTTTCAGTATCGCTTTCAACGAGGGCATAAACTTTTTCGGGATTGGCGGGTGAAACGGCAATACTCATCTTACCCATTTCTTTAGGCAATCCTTTGCTGAGCTTTGTCCAGGTTTTGCCTTCATCTGTGGACTTGTAAAGCCCCGAACCGGGACCCCCTGAACGCACTTCCCAGGGCAATCTTCTGTGATCCCACATCGCTGCGTAAAGGATCCTTGGATTTCTGGCATCCATGCTAAGTTCTACGCAGCCCGTGTTATCGTCTACAAAAAGAATCTTGCTCCAGGTTTGACCTCCGTCTACAGATTTATAGATGCCCCTCTCCGGAGAAGGACCATGCAGGGCACCCTGTGCTGCTACATAAACGATATCTGGATTTGAGGGATGGATGCGGATGCCTGAGATGTGACGGGTCATTTCCAGGCCGATCTTCTTCCAGGTTTTACCGGCATCCGTACTTTTATACATACCGTCGCCATAGGAGGTCATAACTCCCCTGGGTGCGTGTTCTCCTGCACCTACATAGATCACGTTTGGATCAACGTCGGCCACAGCAATGGCGCCAATCGATCCCGTAGTAAAAAATCCATCGGAAATATTGAACCAGGACTGCCCGGCATTGATCGTTTTCCATACACCACCCCCTGTTGTGCCCATATAGTAGACCTGATCATTCCCCCTAACGCCTGAAGAGGCAACAGATCTTCCACCGCGGAAAGGCCCGATATTCCTGAACTTGAGCGACTTGAAATACTGTTGTTGGTCAACCACAGGAACAGGGGTGGGCTCGGCTTTCTTCTTCTGGCCAATAACAGTTGTGATACTCACTAACAGGAAAAACAGGATCAGCGTACTCCTCATATATTAATAGATTGAATGTTTCAAACTTAAATCAAAAAGCATCAAAACTGAACTTCTGTTTCAGCGTCAAGATCTTTTTTTCGAAATATTGATAGGAAAGATAAGACACGAGGCATACGAGTGCAAAATAAGGAAGGAACCATACATAATTGCTTGACCAGAATATGACGGAAGAACCAAATTGCTTGAGATAACCCTGATAATAATATCGGATCGGAATATGATAGAGATACATCCCATAACTCATTCTACCCATGAGGATGATGAACCTGTTATCAATGATATATCGCTTGATGGGGCCTGCCTTCACCGCCATCATGTAATGGATGATGCCGATGGAAACGAATGCGTCGATAAGCCGGCTCGTATATACAAACTCGGGGGTAACTGAGAGATAGATAGAGCCCCTGATATAGAAGTATCCGATCAACGACGCCGCAAATACATACTTCATGTTACGACTGATCCAGGCCCGGCCCTTTTCAGTTCTCAAAAAAGATGCGTATAAGCCACCAATGGCGAACGCGCCGAGGTTTGAACTGGTATGCGTGAACCTGGGGTTATCGCAGTTGAAAATATCAGGACATAAAAAATACCAGACGCTGATCACAGATATCACCATGAAGGCATAGAAAAAATAATGATGGTTCTTATTGGCGACAAATATGATGATCCATGGCCAGATCAGGTAGAACTGTTCTTCTACCGAAAGGGACCAGGTATGACCAAACTCTGTCCAATCATTCACATTAAATACATAATGATTAGAGGTGAATGTAAACTGGTAAAGCAGTTCATTTTCGTAGAACGGGTACTTTAAAAAAATCAGCAGGATGAGTAATAAATAATAGATTGGAAGTATCCGGAGTGCCCGTCGGGCCATGAAGTTCTTCACCACCAGCAACCTGTTATCTGTCTTCTCTTTGTCTCTTAGTAAAATCGTAGTAATCAGGAACCCGCTCAGCACAAAGAACAGTGTGACCGCATAATTGCCATTGGGAATAAAAAAAAATTCGATGGCGCCGAGTGTTTCGGTTAGTTTATGACGCGGCACATAATGCCAAAATACCACCAGCATCACTGCTATGGCTCTGATCGCATCTATGCTCTTGAGTTGCTTCAAATTGGTTCTCCTGAATCGTTTTACTTCGCCGGAGTGATCTTGATATTTCTGTATTCAATAGGTCCGTGATCACCCTGCAACATAATAGGACCGGGTTCTCCCTCGCGGCTGTCCAGTGCACCGCCGGTAATTCCCGGTATCACCTGGTTGCAAATGATAGTTACGCCGTTGGCAACCACAGTTACCAATCTTCCAACCAATGTGATATCGAACGACTGCCATTCGCCGGGAGATTTGGCGGCCATGGCAACAGGCAATATAAATCCATAGATCGCTCCGAACTCGATGAGTGCCGGCTCCTTGCCCTTACTGTCTGATACCTGAATTTCATAGCGGCCACGGAGATAGATACCGCTATTGCTTTCCTCGGGATAACGCAATTCAACGTGAAGTTTGAAATCATTGAACTTTTTGTCGGTAATGATATTAGTGCCGGATGCAGGACTTTTTAACACACCGTTCTCTGCTATCCACTGGTTCTTCTTACCCGGATCACCATGCCAGCCTTCAGTGTTCTTACCATTAAACAAACTGATGGTGCTACCCCAAACCGGTGCAGCTGTTCTTACCAGAGACGGAGCCCTTACGCCTGTCCAGGTATATTTTCTTCCGGAGGAAGACAGCATCGTTCCGGTTAGTATCCCGTTCTCCAACACCCCTTCCACCTCAAGGTCTTTATCACTGTTTTCCCACTGGGGGGGAATACTGAAGCTCATCTTCTTACCATCAAAATTAACCTTGGCCACCGGCCTTGCACTTCCCCCGCCAGCAACAAAATGCCCTACTAAAGTTTTTATGCCCGACACATGCACTTCCAACCAGGAAGCCTCCACACGGTCACCAGTATTCACCGTAAGATCCCATTTCCCCTGCAAGGGAGAAGTATATTCTTGTGCATAAGATTGATTGAAAATCGAAAGCAGAATGACTAAAAAGATGTTGCGCAATTTCATAAAATTCATTTTACCGGAGGCTGGTTATTTTTTGTTTTGGATACGGAATGTAAGACTTAAAGCCGATATTTAAATTCATATGACTGCGATTAACCGACGAGATTTTATAACCATGGTTCCGGCCATTCCGGCCATTGGGATCAACGGTCCAATCAGTTCCGGCAGCCCAACTCCCCAAAGGTTTCGGCTCAGTCTGAATGCCTACTCTTTCAACGATATGCTGATGAAGAAAAAGATCAGCAAGGCCGAACTGCTGGCTTTCTGTGCTAAAACCGGATTCAGCGCAATAGATATGACGGGGTATTATTTCTCAACGTATCCTGCGACGCCTACGGATCAGGAGATCTTCGATTTTAAGAGAAAGGCCCACGAGCTGGGTATTGAGATCAGCGGCACCGGCGTGCGAAACGAATTCTCTTATATGGACAACGAGGCCCTTTTCAAGGAAATAGATATTGTCAAACGCTGGATCGAAGTTGCGGCAAAAATGGGCGCTCCGGTGTTGAGAATCTTTACAGCGAAAAAATACAGTGAGGGCGAAGAAAGAAAAAATATTGGGGAGAGGATACGCATGG
>JANMHK010000144.1:0-3891 GCA_031375135.1 Sphingobacteriales bacterium
GATAATCCCCAAGCCACCTTGCTATTCTTCTGGAAAGAACTGGAAAGGCAGGTTCGGATTGAGGGGACGATAGAAAAAGTGGATGCCTCGGAAAGCGACCAGTACTTTCATTCCCGTCCCGAAGGCAGCCGGATAGGAGCCTGGGCTTCACCTCAAAGTCAAATTGTCGCAAACCGGGATGAGATCGAGGAAAATGTGAGGCTATACCAGCAAAAGTTTGAATCAACCCCTATACCCCGCCCTCCACATTGGGGTGGATATCGCGTTATACCGCAACAGATTGAATTCTGGCAGGGTCGCCCGAGCAGATTGCATGATAGAATACTGTATACCAAGGAAAGAACTGAATGGATAATCAGACGACTTGCGCCCTAATCAATTGGCTAATTGGCTGATTGGCTAATTAGCTGATTCTTTGACCGATTGGCTGATTGGCTGATTGGCTCATTGGCTAATTCTTTAATCCAAAACTCCCGCTTTCGAGTAGTCTTTAATGAGCAAATCAGTTAATTAGCTAATTAGCCAATCTTCTCAGCGGGCTTCTTCGTAGTGATTTTTGGCTTATTAGCTGGACGTGATTTACCGAATGATCCTTTGAAGATCTTGCCTTTCTTTGTTTTTTTGTCGCCTCTTCCCATGATAATTTTTTAATTGGATAGCAAAAATAAAAAAAGCAAGACAAACTGCCTTGCTTTTTTTATACAGCTGGTTCAGATTATAATTTTGCAGTAAGTTCTTTACCGGCTTTGAACCTTGCAACTTTTTTGGCTTTGATTTTGATCACTTCGCCAGTTTGTGGGTTGCGGCCATTACGTGCAGCTCTTTTAGTTACAGAAAAAGTTCCGAAACCTACGAGAGTAACTTTACCACCACCTTTCAGTGTTTTGGTAACTGCTTCAACAAAAGAATCTACTGTTGCATTAGCCTGAGTCTTTGTGATGCCTGCATCATCTGCAATCTTTGAAATTAATTCTGCTTTGTTCATAGATGAAGTTTTTAAATTTAACGAGCCAAATATATCCAGTTTTTGATATTGAAAAAATATTTTTTTGTGCGGCGTAATCCAGTGTGGGAGCGGATTACAGCAAATCCATCAAAATCCCATCAAAAACCGGGTGAAAATGAGTACGAGCTATAAACCGCTACAGCACTGATTTACAGGTGATAGCCTGAAAGCCTTGCTGGTAAAGGGTTTTAAGCATAGGGGATATCGGCGGTATCAGAACATCTTATCCACACTCATTCCACAACTTCCATCAGGCTGCGAAAAGAAAAGATCTGGTCGCCCCATTTTTTTAGCGTTTTTGCCCTTAATTCCTTTGCATGGTGTGTTATGTAATGCTCGTATTTCTCCTTCGAACTTGAATAATATTGGACAGCATAGGTAGGTCCGTCTGTGTCATCTACTTCGAGCAGGCGAAGTATTCGATGATGGGTAAACAAGGCGGTAGCAAGTACTTCAGGAATATGTTCCGTTTTCATCCATTCGAGCCAGGCCTCATGAATGTTGTTGTTAACATGCGTAGTGACGTTATAAACGATCATAGGAACTCGGCATAAACGGGGCAATGGTCGCTGTGTTTCACATCAGGGAAGATCTCCGCGTCTTTGATCCTGCCGCCCATTTCCTCTGTAGTGGTTATATAGTCTATTCTCCAGCCCTTGTTATTAAGCCTCACGGTTGGGAAACGCTGGCTCCACCAGCTGTAGCGGTGCGGTTCGGGGTGTACCGTCCTGAACACGTCGATCCAGCCGCTGCCTAAGAATTTGTCCATCCAGGCGCGCTCTTCAGGCAGAAACCCTGTAGTGTTTTTATTCCCTTTGGGATCATGGATATCGATTTCTTTGTGCGCGATATTGTAGTCACCACAAAGAATGATATTCGGATTTGTTTTCCTTAATTCGTTCAGGTAACTATAGAATTCATCAAGCCATTCGTACTTAAACGATTGACGGTGGTCGCCTGAAGTGCCCGAAGGGAAATAGGCATTGATCAGTCTTGTTTTTCCAAAGTCAAGTTGAATCACGCGGCCTTCTTCATCACTTGCTCCGTGCCCATTGCCAACAATGATATGGTCGGGTTTGATCCTTGTGAATACGGCAACCCCGCTATATCCTTTCTTCTGCGCACTGAACCAGTAATCGTTATAACCCAGATCGTTGATCAGGTTGTAATTGACATCGTCACGCGTGGCCTTTGTTTCCTGCAGGCAGATAATATCTGCAGGGTCCGTCTGAAGCCATTCCATAAAACCTTTCTTAATGGCCGCCCGGATACCGTTGACGTTGTAGGAGATGATGCGCATGATTATTTCGAAATGTTTGAAGTTATGCTTTATTGCGAATTGCGAATCCTTCAATCCGTCAATCCGTCAATCCAAATTCTGGCGGAGCCATTTTTCCATATCGTCTTCACTCATGCCTTTTCTATCTGCGTAATCGATCAGCTGATCATGGTTTATTTTTCCCAGACCGAAATATTTCGACTCGGGTTGGGCCATATACCATCCACAAACAGAAGCTGCGGGATACATGGCGAGGGATTCGGTTAGGGTAATGCCGGTTGTATGGGTCGCATCCAGCAGATCAAACAATTTGTATTTCTCCGTATGATCAGGACAGGCAGGATAACCCGGCGCAGGTCTTATTCCCTGGTATTTCTCGCGGATAAGTTGTTCGTTGGTGAGCTGCTCATTCTTTGCATAGCCCCAGAAATGGGTACGCACTTTCTGGTGCAGGTATTCCGTATAAGCCTCTGCCAGCCTGTCGGCCAAAGCCTGCAATAAGATCTTATTATAATCGTCGTGGGCTTCTTCAAACTTCTTGATATGCGGCTCAATACCCTTGATCGTTACGGCAAATGCGCCGATATGATCCTGATAGCCAACAGTGTCAGGGGCAATATAATCTGCCAGGGAAAAATTAGGCTGACCTTCTGCTTTTTTGATCTGTTGCCTGAGGAATTCAAGATGTACCGGCCCTTTTTCTGATAGCAGTGATACGGTGTCCCGGCCATTGCTATTGGCTGGCCAAAACCCGATAGCAGCATGGGGTGTTAACCATTTTTCTTTCACAATGATCCGCAGCAGATCATTTGCATCGTTGTAAAGCTTGGTGGCTTCAACACCAATGACAGCATCGGTAAGGATATCCGGAAAGCGGCCACCGAGTTCCCAGGCGATGAAGAACGGCGCCCAGTCAATAAATGGAACAATATCTTCCAAATCATCATCATGAAAACTCATGGCCCCAGTAAACGAAGGGGCAGTTGGCTTATAAGAATTCCAATTGCACTGCGTTTTGTTTTTTACTGCGGCTTCGTAAGGAATATATTGTTTCGCCGTTTTCTTATTGGCGAATTCTTCGCGCAGTTTTTCGTATTCAATTTTTGTTTGACGGATGGTTTCTTCACGCGAGCTGTTCATCAGGTTTCCGGCAATGTTTACGCTGCGGGAAGCATCAAGTACATAGATCACCCCGTTATCGTATTGCGGACCGATCTTTACTGCCGTATGTGTTTTTGATGTGGTAGCTCCACCGATCAGTAAGGGCTGCTTCATGCCCCTTCTTTTCATCTCGTGGGCCACGTGTACCATCTCATCCAGGGAGGGCGTAATGAGTCCACTAAGTCCAATGATGTCTACCTGTTGTTTCTCTGCTTCATCCAGGATCCTGTCGGCCGGAACCATTACACCCAGATCGATCACTTCATAGCCGTTGCAACCCAGCACTACGCCCACAATATTCTTTCCGATGTCGTGCACATCGCCCTTAACGGTAGCCATGAGGATCTTGCCTGCGGATGAGCGGCTTGATTTTTCCAGTTCTATATATGGCGTAAGCACGGCTACGCTTTTCTTCATGACCCGCGCGCTTTTCACTACCTGGGGC
>JANMHK010000183.1:0-2020 GCA_031375135.1 Sphingobacteriales bacterium
TGCAAAACCTTCAGGCGGAGTTTACCAATAGGATACTCCTGCCCATCAGTAGCCACCTCTATGGGATAGTTGGTTTCCGTTTCTGGGCCATAGATGATGGGGGCGCCGGTTTGTTTTGAAAGCTCTACATGCCCGCTGATAAAATCAGCATGGAAATGGGTTTCAAAAATATATTTGATGGTTGCTCCCTGTTCTTTTGCGAGATCAAGATATGCCTGTGTATCCCGGATGGGATCTATGATGGCAGCTTCGCCCTCACTTTCAATATAATAAGCCGCCTCGCTGAGGCAGTTGGTGTATAGTTGTTTGATGAACATCCTGCAAAGGTATAGAGATTGGCTGATTGGCTCATTGGCTAATTAGCTAATTCTTTAAACCAGGACGGCAAAATCTAACCTTTTCGGCAGGGAAGAATAAGCCAATGAGTTAATTAGCCAATTAGCTAATTGAGAAGCTCGTCTACCATGCCGTTGATCTGGTCAAGGCGGGAATAGTTAACGTGGTAAAAGATAAACTTGCCGTCGCGCTCGGTACGCACAATTCCAGCCCTTCTGAGAATGGCTAAATGTTGGGAGGCTACGGACTGCTCAAGGCGAAGTTGAATGTATATTTCGGTGACAGTCATCCGGTCTTTTTCATCGAGCATTCTTACCATTTGCTGTCGGAGCTTATGGTTGAGCGCCCGGAGCACTAAAGACGCTTTCTTGACATTCAGATAATCAATTTTAACGGCATTTTCTTTAGACATAGGTGGTGTTATTTGAAATTCGGGATGAGGGGATGTGCAAATATATTTTAACTGCCTGTTATATGTTAAAAATAAACCGGCTTCTTCGTTTCAAATAATAAGCTATGATACCGATTTTTTGTCCGGGGTAAAAAATGATTTGAGGTAAAAAGGTTCTGAATACGCCAAATCCGCAAAAATCTGCTGCTGATATGCCATATATGCCATATCAGCTTGCTCCGGGATGCCTGGCTCAAATTCGGGGAGGACTGCATGGGGATGAAATTTGATCGCATCGGGCAGTTTGTTCCTCCCATTCCCCGTAAAAATAATCCGTTCATTGGCCAGCTCTGGAAAGCTGTTTTCATCGATGATCAGGTTCTCTGCCGGCTTGAGGTATTTCATGGCAGGATCAAAGCTGGCGGTAAACACTTCCATTCGCCTGGCGTCGATCATCGGGCAGATCCGGTCAACAGGTTCACCCTTGAAATGAATCGCCAGCCATTCCAAAGTGGACAGGCAGATCAAAGGCTTGTGCAATGAAAAGCAGATTCCTTTTGCCGCAGAGAGACCAACCCGCAGTCCGGTATAGGAACCCGGGCCATTGATGACGGAGACGGCCGCGAGGTCCGCCAGGGGGATGCCCGCTTCCAGCGATATGGCTTTAATGGCAGGTTGTAAGAAAGCCCCATGTTCTTTCTGGAAACTGCTCTCCCGAAAGGCAATCGTTCTTGCACCCTCCGATAAGCCAACCCAGGCATGCTCAAGGGCTGTATTTATATGAAGAAAATAATTCATATCTCAATTTCCTTCAATAATGAGGCCGCTGGCAGGTACCGGGGATTGTCGTACCCCAAACTCAGCAGTAGGTTGACAATTTTTTCGAGGCCGATTTTGCTTCCCCAGATAAAAGGTCCGAACGGATAATTCGTTCCCAGTTTCATGGCCGTGTCTATATCCTGTTTTGACGCAACGCCTTCTTCCCAGGCATACCATGCTTCATTAATGATCATTGAGATCACCCTTGGAGAAACCATTCCGGGAAGGTCCGGTACCCACTCCGCTTTCTTATTCAGGCGGTCAAGAATCTCTTCCGCCCTATCCCTTATGATAGCGTCTGCGGCACATTCCAGGAGTTTTTTCTCCAGCATGCCTGCCCAGGCATTGATCCTGACCACGTGGGCGGGAGATTGATGATCTTTAAGTGTACCCACTACGGCGGAAATGAAAATTGGATTTTGCGGGAACGCGTTATAAAGTTCAAGATCCCATGCTTCATCCCGCAGATCGAAA
>JANMHK010000191.1:0-3106 GCA_031375135.1 Sphingobacteriales bacterium
TGATCAAATGGATAAACTAATGTATTTCTCTACTACCAAACCTCTTAGTATAACTAAATAAGGCGAAACAAGTAAGTGCCGGAACAGACCGTCTATTTCGGCTTGTTCCGGCTTTTTATTGGATAAAAGCTTCTTTAGAAATCTGCTATTAATAGAACAGAAGCCTTTATATTTGCAGTCCCAAATTGAATCGGGAAGTAGCGCAGGCCGGTAGCGCACCTGGTTTGGGACCAGGGGGTCGCAGGTTCGAATCCTGTCTTCCCGACGAACAAAAGCCTTGCACGCAGTGCGAGGCTTTTTCATTTCCGGGCGAGCGAAGCTTGCTTCGGCGAGCGCGGGAATGGGAAAGCCTCGTGAGCGAAGCGAACAAGGGTTTTGTTTGATTCACCCCCAAGGGATCAGCGAAGCTAATCCTGTCTTCCCGACGAACAAGAAAAAGCCTTTGGCGTAAGCCAGAGGCTTTTTTGTTGGCTGCGAGCCGAGCTTGCTCGTGCGAGCAGGACAACAAAAAAGACGAAGCGCGAAGCTTGCTTCGGCGAGTGTGAAACGATTTTAGCAAAAGGCAGTTTACAGACGTTATTTCCGTGTTAATAGCTCTTGCAACGATAGTAATTCTGTTTGGTTTTAAAAAAGTTAAGGAACCTTACATAATAATCGCAGCAGCACTTCTGGGCCTGTTTCTTAAATACTTGACATAGCTGACCTAGCAATAATTTTGATAACAGTTTAAATTAATAGATATGCAATCAATAAAATCGGTTTTTCTAGTCGTTATCGTTGTTACAGGAGTGTTGATACGACTTCCCTTGGTTGCCCAGGAAAAGGTAAAAGCCAAAGAGGATAAGATGAAAGTCAAGGGCGAGGGCAAGGCAATGAACCAAATGAACATGAATTTTACGTCACTGGACACACTCGCGTTAGAGCGTATCATGGGCATGAAAGGTAAGTTCAGTCATGGCGAGTATAAAGTCACCGTTCCGCAAAATGACCTTAGCATAGAAGTAGATGGTTTCAAGATCATCCCTGCTATGGGGCTGGGAACATGGATTGACTTTGCACCTTCTTCGGATGGGGCAATGATCATGGGTGATATCGTTATTACTGAAACGGATTTGAAACCCGTACAGCAGGAGATTATCCGGCAAGGGTTAACAATAAGTGCTATCCATAATCATTTTGTTCGAAATCACCCTAATGTGATGTATATGCATGTAGGCGGTTCAGGACCTACGGAACAAATAGCGCAAAAGGCAAAAGCAGTGCTTGATAAAGTGAAGGAGGTGCGAGGCGGAGATCCCTCAAAGGGCACTGCTTCAAACGGAACTGTCGAAAATACATTAGAGATAAAGAAACTCGACGATATCTTGGGCAATAAGGGCGAAATGGCTAAGGGTGTCTATAAATACACTATTGGGCGTCCTGATGTTATCCTTAAAGAGCATGGTGTTCATGTTACTACATTCATGGGTTTTAATACCTGGGCTGCTTTTCAAGGCACTCCTGATCATGCTGCTGTTGCGGGAGATTTTACCATGCTTGAAGATGAAGTTGCACCCGTGATCAAGGCTTTAATTGAAAATGGGATTGAAGTAGTGGCAGTTCATAATCACATGGTACATGAACAACCAAGAGTTTTCTTTCTTCACTATTGGGGCGTCGGCAATGCAGAAAATTTAGCCAAAGGATTAAAAGCTGCTTTGGACCAAACTGGAAAAAAAACAAATGGTAAGCAGGGAATGAATACGGGGCATAGTAATTAATTTGGTTGGCATTGCTTGCAGGTGGCTATTTAAGAACGGGATATTTATTTGTTCCATTGTCCAGGACCAGTACCCAGTCGTTCCCAATCCCTACGGAAGGAGATGTAAGGCGCATAGATTCGTTATGCTCCAGAGTCTGAATATTTTGACTATGCCCATCCTTTGGATTAAACCACCAGACCTTGATCATCTTACTAAAAATCGAAGTTTTGATGGTTATTGTTTTACCTACCGGAAGATAGAACATCGCATAACTGGAATCGGCTGCTCGAAATGCTTCAATATGCTCAGCTTTTTCTCCCTGGCCTTCCAATATTAACCCGTTGTCTGGTACCCGGTTGAGCATCGGTCTTGACAAAATCAATTTTTTTAAATAGCCTACCTGGAATGCACCCGGCCTGTCCATCGCGTTGATCCATCCGCGGTCTGGAAAATTTATCGCCTCTTCTTTGTCGCCCATAAACTGCCAAACCGAGTGATGACCATAAGTAACTCCACATGCACCTGCAAATACGGAACGATAGCACTGCTTGCGCACATCATAATCCCTGTAATATCCGTTTGCCACATCCCATTTTGGCCATGGATTTACAGGATGATCTTCATAATTTGGTTCCCCATCCAATGTAGGCTTGGCAGGTGCATATGCAAAATCCCTCTTGACGAGATCCCAGCAGGGCACGTCATGCCCACCCCCATGACCAGACTGAAACATATTGACATCTAACCATGGTTCATTGTGTATCCACTGAGAAGTGGAATTCGAGCCACCCGATGGGTGATAGGTAATGAGACATTTTCCGTGAGTTCCTTCAATAATTCCTCTTGCCATCGCACGCCAAATAGGACGCCAATCATTACTGTCTTTTACTGCAGGTCGGTCCCCTCCTAATATCCAGATAATATTTGGTTCCGACTTATAACGACTGCCTAGCCAATGACCATAGGTGTAGGCATTCAAACTATCAAACACCACCGGCCCCTCCCCCCACATTTTTGTCACTTTGTCTCCCCAGGTAGGCAACAATCCTATAAACATGTTCAGCCTCCTGGCCATATGAAGTGTACTATCAATGACAGTGAAGTATGTGCTGTTTGCTTTAGCCGGGTCAAGATTATTCAGGGGAATTTCTCCATATTGATTTGGCCTTCTTAATCCATCAAATTCAGCCAGTGCAACTGCTTGTATAACGGTAAATCCCTTTGCGGAACGGTTATCCAGATAACGTTTGATCTCCGTAAGATTAAGCCGATGAAAAAGTTCCCAGGCAGTATCTCCCAGCCAAAAAAAAGGAGTTCCATCAGTGAACTGAAGATCGTGGGCGTTCTTTGAAACCTTTAGGGGG
>JANMHK010000209.1:0-15249 GCA_031375135.1 Sphingobacteriales bacterium
GGTGACCCTGAAAGACCGGGAGTATTTCTATATGGGTGGGATTTGGCAGTCGTGGACCGACCAGGAAACGGGGGAGACGATAGACGGTTTTGCGATCGTTACTACGAAGGCCAATGCGCTACTTGAACAAATCCATAATAAGAAACGACGGATGCCCCTTATTCTTTCTGATGAGTTGGCGCGGGAGTGGATCCGGGATGGACTTTCCGAAGAACGGATTTCCGAAATGGCCAGCTTTCAATATCCATCCTCCGAAATGGAAGCATTCACCATCGAAAAAAATTTCCGGAACTCTGATGATCCCACAAGGCCTTACGCGTATGAGGAGTTGCCTGCGGTGAAATTGGCTAATGAGCTGATTGACTAATTTGCTAATTATTCTGATTGCTGGCTTTCACAAATTGTGTAGCCAAAAACAGAATTCAATGGAATTTAAAAGAATCAGCTAATTAGCCAATGAGTTAATCAGTAAATAGGATCTGCTGCTGTTTCGACTGCACGGGTAAATTTTGCAGCTCAAAACGCTGTGCGATCTGCCAGCGCAGTGTTCCTTCGGCTCTTTTTAATAACAGCAAGCTGTCTGCTACGCATCGTCCCGTAAAATGACGGTGTGAAAATTCAAGCCAGCCCTTTTCATACTGCCAGGGTTTGAGCTTGCGGGCTATAGAGATGATGGGATCCTGAAGGAAATGAGCTTTATGATCTCCGTCAGTCCTCAGTAACCGGTTGATTTCCTTCACCGATCGCATGAGTTTTTTTACCGGCTCTTTAGTAGTGACGTTGATAAAGAGGGTGTGTGTAGGAAAACCCCCATAATCCCGCATCTCGAGCAGAAACGGTGCTTCCCCCATCGAAATAGATTTTAGTTTCTGGACGATTCTTTCTTCCATCATGCTGAGCTGGCTGAACATCACCAGGGTCAGATGGGGCCTGTGCAGATCAGGCCTGCATTGGTACTGCTCACCGAAATCTTTTCTTATCCCAAGGATCTTGTGTTCAAGGGACTCTGGCAAAGGGATCACCAGCTTGTATTCGTTCAGGTTATAACCCGGTGTTTTGAGTAACATCATCTGGTGATTTTAAATGGGAAAATGCTTACCATTTTCCATATACCTTTTTCATGCCTGAACAGGATCAGTTGCTTTGCCATAAAAGCCGCGTGAAAAAGTTGGTGTGAATAATGAAACCAATCGGTCTGGGATGCCCCATCAGGAAACGAACCGAGTTTGATAAATGGTTTCTCGAAAATTTTTGCCTTTCGGCCATCACCCGTGTTCATAAATGCCTTAAGAGTATGAAGCTGGGCAGCTATCTTTTTGAACGGAACCTCCTCCTGCACCCTTACGTACACCACCTGGGGTGGCACAGCGCTAAAATTATTGAGTGTTACTAGAAAGGCATCCTGATGGTCACAGATCTTTTGTATCCATCTGATCAGGATCTCCTCCATCTCTTCCCGGGCTTCAAAACAAGCTACGGTAATGCTCGGCGGCCTCTCCGACACAGGCTCCTGTCCATAGGCAGCCTCCCATTCCTTTCGCAGCTGCCTGAGTTGACGACTGACCGGCTCTTCGGCAGGAATGACCAGACGATACTCTGGCCATTCCTCCCTCAGTAAACCGTTAGCTACCGCTGATTTTACTAACCCCTGATCCATCCAAAATAATTATTAATGATTATTTCTTTAGCATAAATTTACTAAATAATTTAGCATTAACAAAATATATTTTATGGATGGGGAAGTAATTTTTGACGCTGCTTATAAGGGTTCTAAGCAGTTCACACAGCAGCAGGTGCGCACCGCGGATGCCACCGGCTTTGGAGCCGCGGCCGACGATTACGCGGAACGGGGTATTGATCTGAACGAACAATTGGTTCGCAATAAACCTGCAACTTTTTTCATGCGGGTTCGTGGTGAGGCAATGATCAACGCGGGCATTCACGACGGAGATGTAGTCATTGTGGACCGGAGTATCAAACCAGTTAGCGGAAAGGTAGTCATCGCCACCCTTAACGGGGAGATGCTGATTCGCCGTTTCGAAAAAGCGATCAATAAGATCCGTCTGATCCCGGAAACCAAAAAACTGGCCCCCATTGAGATCGATCCCTATGCAGAATTTTCTGTTTGGGGAGTTGTTACTTATGTGATACATGCACTTTAAGCAATTGGCTAATTAGCTCATTGGCTCATTGGCTAATTGGTATTTAAAATTGTGAAGAATGGGAACTATAATAATTGGCTAATTAGCTCATTGGCTCATTGGCTAATTGGAATTTAAAATTGTGAAGAATGGGAACATATAGAACGTTTAGGGAGATTCCTTTATGGAATGAGGCGGTTGATTTTGCGGCGGAGATTTATCTTTTTTGTGAGCGGGGCGCGCTGCGGACCGACTACAAGATGAAGGACCAACTGCGGGCAGCAGCAGCTTCTATTTCAAATAATATCGCGGAGGGATTTGAGTATGATAATCCAAAGTCTTTCATTCAATTTCTGACTTATTCCAAAGGGTCTGCCGCAGAAGTATTTAATCAACTCACCATTCTTCATAAGGCAGAAATGATACTTCATCAAGATTATGATTTATATAGTTTGAAAGCCTTGGGTTTAAACAGAAAGATCGGTGGACTAATAAACTATTTGAGAAAGAAACAATTAGCTAATTAGTTAATTAGCCAATGAGCCAATTTTATGAGAGCTATCGTCGATTGTAACAGCTTTTACTGCTCATGCGAGCGTTTGTTCCGCCCCGATCTGTGGACCAGGCCCGTAGTCGTGTTGAGTAATAACGACGGATGTATCATTGCCCGCAGCGATGAGGCCAAAGGCCTGGGCATTGACATGGCCGGACCTTATTACCAACAGAAAGATGCTATACGCCAGCACCAGGTTGAAGTGTTTTCTTCCAATTACCACCTGTACGGCGACCTGAGTATGCGCGTGATGGATACCCTGCGTTTATTGCTGCCAAAGGACTCTGTTGAAGTGTATTCGGTCGACGAGGCCTTTCTGGATCTCAGTCATATCGCTCCATCACACTATCAAAGTTTCGCGATGCATCTGCGGGAGACCGTTGAAATGTGGACAGGAATCAGGGTATCTGTAGGCGTGGCTCCAAGTAAGGTGCTCTCCAAATTAGCAAACCGACTGGCTAAACGGGAAAAACTAAAGACGGGCTGCGTCACCGTAATGGACACTCCCGAAAAAATAGAGGCGGCGTTGAAACATTTTGACGTGGCTGATCTCTGGGGTATCGGCGGGAAATATGCTCGAAAACTGAAAGAAGGTTTTGGTATAAATACGGCCTGGCAATTGAGGCATATGCCCGAAGAATGGGCCCGAAAGAACCTTGGTGGGGTAGTGGGTGTTCGAATGATCAGGGAGCTCAACGGCATTCCATGCATTCCAATGAAAGATCCGCTTGAAACTAAAAAAATGATCTCCTCTACCAGGATGTTTGGCAAGTCGGTATACACGCTGGAGGAATTAAAGGAAGCCGTGGCAACCTATACTTCAAGGGCGGCAGAGAAGTTGAGACGGCAGGGTTATTCGGCAGGGATGATGGATGTGTTTGTGGTTACCAATGGCAGGGATGGCGAGAAATATGCTTATGATCCGCGAAGTGATCATCGTTACGTCGAGCTTCCAAGGGCTACTAATTTTACCAATGAATTGATCGGTTTTGCCATGCCGTTAGTAGATCAATTGTTCCGGGCGGGATTCAAATACCAAAAAGCAGGCGTGATCCTCGGGAAGTTGGTACCTGACGAGTCGGTTCAGGGAGACCTGTTTGCCGGTGAGGAAAAAAAGAATCAGAAGGTCTTGATGGAGGCTGTCGATAACATCAACTTCAGTATGCGCAACGACGTGGTCAAATATGCATCCACAGGTCTTAAGAGAAATTGGAAGATGCGCCAGGAAATGCGCAGCGGTAGGTATACGACCCGATGGGAAGAACTATATGAAATCAAGTGATTTCAAACAAATTGGCTCATTTACTAATTGACTAATTACCTAATTGTGAGGCTGATAGGATTAAAGAATTAGCCAATTAGCCAATCAGTGAATTAGCCAATCGGTCAAAGGGCCAAAGCTTTAATGTTTTTTTCTATCTAAAAGCGGTTATTCCACTAATGGGTTGGCCCTTTGGCCGCCCCATATTCGTATAAATAAAATCAATCGATATGCGCGAGGAATACCAAAACATGGAAGAGCGCGAAGCGCTGAAAGTGGAAAATGAAGTGATGAAGATGAAGCTGATGCTGGAGCATGGAGCAGAATTCAAGTACAGTGAACAGGCGCCACCACTGAGTGCTGAAACAGAACATCAATTTCTCAATTATATCATGGACTTTGAACAGCAAGAGGCGTTGGCAAGAGAGGCGACGGTGTTTGAAGTGCTGGGGAGCCCGCAGCATTTCCCGAGTGTAGAAATGGTTAGTGATGAGGGAGTCACGGAAATGCTGCAGGAACTTCTCCAGTTCATGAAGGGGAAAGGAATAGAACTGACCGTATTCAGCCCCAATGTCACCGCACGGGAGATCTATCGTTTCGTCACGGAGGAACTCTTCCTCCACCGCATGTTGCACATGAATATGGAGGGTATGATCACCTACTTTATTTATGACGAGTTTCACCCGGATCACCCCTATGAGAACTCGAGAACTGCAGTGAATGAATGTCTGAAAGAGATTTTCAAGGATGGTGAACTGCAATGGACCTTTCAATATGAACAGGAGCTAAGCATTAATGAACATAAGAATCTTACAATAGATAAATTTAGACGGCGGATAAATGCCTTTAAGAAGAGCTATGAACATATCGAACCCCTGTCACTCGAAGCAGGGGATTGTGAAATTAATGGCGATCTGTGTGTGGTGAGTGGAAGCTATGAAGTTTGTCTGACCAATAGGAACGAACATGTATTGAAGACGGGCCATTGGAAGATCCATTTTCGTTACTGGGATGAACTGGACATCTGGATGATCTACGAGATCCAAGTTGGTGGGATCAAGTTTTAAAGATCTGCATCGATACCTGTTTTTCTTTTTTCTACCCAGTGTTTCAGTTTTCTTTCCTGTTTGACGGCATCTACCACCAGGGCGACCAACAGGCCGATTAATATAGCAATCATGGTTTTATAATTTATGGGGTACGGAGACCATTATCTGTTAGACAGGAATAATAGGCCGGGTTTTATTAACGGATTGTTATAATGAGACGCAGCCCGGAAGAATAAGGTTACAAGGCAAACGGAGTGAGGGTATCCGTGTTCAATGATATTTGGCTATCTTAAAACCGGAAAAAACAACCGGTAATGTTTAAGATCAACAGAGTAGATAAAGATGGCTGGCCTGTCATTGTTCTGGAAGATATCGCAAGCGGCGTTATGGCAGAGATCGTTCCCTCTGCCGGAGCTATTTTAAATGCATTATCTATAGCAGGAGCGAAGGGGTTGGTTAATGTGATTGAAGGCTATTCAGCTGCAACAGATTTTAAACTGCGGGTGCACGATGGATTTAAAAGTGCCAAGCTTTCGCCTTTTGTTTGCCGGTTGAATCAATCGACCTATTCCTGGAAGGGTAAAACCTATAAGCTGGACCAAAAGTTTGTTCTGAACGGTTCGGCCTTGCATGGTATTCTTTACGATGCAAACTTTGACGTCCTGGAAACCGCCAGTTCAGAAGAAAACTGCTTTGTGAGGATGAGGTATCAATATGATGGCCATTTGCAAGGCTATCCCTTTCCTTACAATTGTACCATCAAGTACTGCTTGGGTAAAGGGGGAACACTGACCATACAAACTCATCTGTCTAATCCCGCAGCTGCCGAACAGGCCTTACCCATTTGTGATGGCTGGCATCCTTATTTTAAACTCGGCGGTAAAGTAGATGATTACTGGATTGAAGTAGCATCTGACTCGATGTTTGAATACGATGAAGGGTTGATCCCCACCGGGAGGTTTATCATAAATGACAGCTTGTGTCCCGGCCGCATTCTGGGAGACCTGAAACTGGATAATGGTTTCAGGCTAAAGGAAAATATGTCGCCGTTATGCACCTTAAAAAACGATACCATATGTTTGGAATTCATCTCGGTTATGAATTACCCTTACTTGCAACTCTATATACCGGATCACCGGAACAGTATCGCTATCGAAAACCTGAGTGCCGCTCCAGACGCCTTCAACAATGGCATCGGCCTCACCATCCTCGAGCCAGGACAAAAAGTTGATTTCGAGGTTCAGCTTCGCATTGGTTCATTAGCTCATTAAAATTGACTAATTAGCTAATTGACTCATTGGCTAATTTAAAACATAGCCTGCATTAAAGAAGCAGCTAATTAGTTAATTAGCCAATTAGCTAATTAGCCAATGGCTAAACCCGAACATAAACCTTCCGCTTATCCATAAAATAGCCCACTATCCAGCAGAACATCATGATCGTGATGGCATAAAATAATGAACCCCATGGGCCGGGTGCGACCTTTTGGAAGAACACATCATTAATGACCGTTGACAGTGAACGGTCGCCGATTTTGATGATCCCAAAACTGATGGCCACCAATTCGGACAGCAGGTAAATGAACAACGGGTTTTTCCCGAATACGGAAAAGAAACCGGTCCAGTTTTTCCTGCCCAGTATGTCGATCACATAGATCAGTGAGCCAAGAATGAGTAGGTCAAGTCCGCATGTATACAACACGAATGAGCTTGTCCAAAGCTTTTTATTGATCGGGAAACCCGCGTTCCAGAAATAGGCTATGACAAGCATGGCAGCGCCGGCAAGTAATAATTTGGCAATGGTTTCAAAATTGTTTCCGTTTGCCTTGATATATACCCCGGTATAATAGCCAATAATCACATTAACTATGGATGGGAAAGTGCTTAAAATTCCTTCGGGCTCAAACGCGACGCCTTCGCCATGATACAGGTGTTTCTCCCCAATCATCCAATAATCCATATAATTACCCGCATTGCCCAGCAGTGAATAATCTCCAAACAGGAAAAGGACCATCCAATATCCGAGAAGCATGCCGATACTGATCACGATAACTGATCTCTTAGAAAGAAAATGAATCATCAATGCGGCGGCACCATAACATAGTGCGATCCGCTGCAACACACCCAGTATTCGTGTTTCACTGATCGGTGATATCTCCCAACCTGAGGCTGTATGCCTGAAAAAGGGGAACCAATACATCAGGTATCCCAGCAGGAAAATGATCAGTGTCCTTTTCAGGATCTTCGCAACAACCTGGCCATTGGACATGGTACTGAACCGGGCCATTGCAAAGGCCATTGCGTTTCCTACCACAAACAGGAAGGTCGGATACACTAGATCGGTTGGCGTAAATCCATGCCAGGAAGCATGATTCAACGGCCAAAAAGGGTTTGCTCCCGAGCCGGGCGTATTGACTATGATCATGAAACATACGGTCATTCCCCTTAGAACATCAAGGGCAAGAAAACGAGCGGGTTGTTGTGTCATCGTATGGCGATTTATCTAAAAGAGAAGTATTAATTTATCTGATTTTAAAGATAACTTGCCCAATAGAGCGGGTATAATATATGCAGATTTTCAAGTATAATAAAAATTGGACCGATGTTATTGGGCCTGAGAAGTCCATTTTCAGTTTTTCTTATTCTGAAATTAGGCAGCATAAGGACCTTCTTCTGATGTTTGTCTGGCGTGATTTTGTGTCAACATATAAGCAAACCATCCTCGGGCCCATCTGGTTTCTGCTTCAGCCCGTACTGACCAGCGTAATTTTTGTTTTTGTATTCGGCAATTTCGCCGGGTTATCGACGGATGGTGTGCCTATGTTTCTTTTCTACCTGGCAGGCGTGACCGTCTGGAATTATTTCTCAGAATGTTTTACCCGCACCGCCAATGTATTCACTACTAATGCCGGCTTATATGGCAAAGTGTATTTCCCCAGGCTGATCATTCCCTTATCCATTATCACATCGAATCTGATCAAATTCTTCATTCAATTCCTTCTTTTTCTTGGTGTACTTGCCTATTTCGTTTTTGCTACGGGAAAACAAGTTCTTCCAAACACATATGCTCTACTGACACCCCTATTGCTATTGATTATGGCCGGATTCGCATTGGGAGGCGGACTGATCATATCCGCCATGACCAATAAGTATCGCGACCTGACCCACCTCATCGGGTTCGGGATCCAATTGTTGATGTATGTTACCCCAGTGATTTATCCCGTCAGTTCTCTTTCTGAAAAGCATCAAAAGCTTGCGCTCCTGAATCCGCTGGCACATATCATTGAAGCGTTTCGGTTTTCATGGACGGGTGCAGGTAGTTTTAGTTGGCACGGACTCCTATACAGCTTTGTGGTTATGATTGTGTTCTTAGTCGCGGGTATTGCCATTTTCAATCGTGTTGAATCAACCTTTATGGATAACGTATAAGCAATGAAAGATCTGGCAATAAAAGTGGAAGAGTTATCAAAGGTCTATCGTTTGGGCGAGATCAGTTCCGGCGTTTTGCATGAAGATTTTCAGCGATGGGCAGCGAAGCTGCGTGGTAAAGAGGATCCTTTTCTTGAAATAGGATCAGAACAACAACAAGTAAAAGGATACTCATCAGCGCTCAACGACGTAAGTTTTGAGGTCAATAAAGGAGAGGTACTCGGAATTATTGGAAAGAATGGCGCAGGCAAGAGTACCCTCCTTAAAATACTCAGCAAAATTACCCGGCCCACAAAAGGGAATGTTTATCTGGATGGCCGCGTGGCATCGTTGTTGGAAATTGGGACGGGATTTCATCCGGATATGACGGGCCGGGAAAACATCTTCATGAACGGCGCGATCCTGGGTATGAAAAGACAGGAGATCAAAGCAAAATTCGATGAAATCGTGGAATTTTCGGGCATCGGCAAATATATAGATACCCCTGTAAAGCGCTATAGCAGCGGGATGTACATGAGGCTCGGATTTTCCGTCACCGCCTTTCTTGAACCAGAGATCCTGATCATCGATGAGGTGCTTGCAGTAGGGGACGCTGAATTTCAATCTAAATGTATCGGGCGAATCAATGATGTCAGCAAAAATGATGGCAGAACCGTTTTGTTTGTAAGCCATAATATGGACGCGATCAAGAACCTGTGTACAAAGAGTATTTTATTGGATAAGGGACAGCTGATCAAGGAAGGCAACACCAGTGAGATCCTTAAGTTGTACTCAGCGTATGGAATGAAAGAAAAAGCCATGATCTGGCAGCGTGAAAAGCCCTCGGAACAGCCGTATTTTGAAAATATTTCGATCGAACTAAAAGGAGTTCAGCCGGACATGGAACTGATTGTCACGGCTACCTGCAAAGCCCCCCATACAGGCTTTAAGAAATCGAACATCGCCATTGATATTAAAAATGGATTGGGTGCTACCATCATGCAGGCCATTCCAAATATCCAGCCCTTCATTGAGTTTTCGAAAAATAGGGTGGAAGTTAAAACCCGGGTTTTATTGCAAGGCCTTGTTCCTGATAAATACTTTGTTTCTCTTTGGTTAGGCCCGCATAATACGGAGACGTACGACTGGGTGCAGGATGTAGTTAGTTTCGAAGTACTGCATTCGCCTACCCATGGCCGTAACTTTCCTCATACACTGGATCATGGAAGTATTGTGCCCCGGTCGGAGATTCTTTCCATTGACTAATTGGCTAATTAGCTGATTGACTCATTGGAATTGGCTAATTGACTGATTGGCTCATTGACTAATTCTTTAGGTCGGTAATCAATCCCTTTATGCGACAGCGAAATTTTACTTAATTAGTCAATCAGCTAATTAGCTAATTAGCCAATTGTTAAAACCTGACCTTATCCTCATCACTCTCGTATGGACCCTGTTTGACTTCAATGATCTCCGACTGCTCAAGCATCTCGAAACCATGACCGCCACCGGCTAATAAAATAACGTCCCCTTTTTCCAACACCGCAGATTGCGCATAGGCATGGTCGTTGGTAAAGAAATCGACTTTGACCTTGCCGGATTTTATAAAAAGTACTTCCTGGGTTTGGAGTACTTCCTTCTTGATGTTTTTATGTTTGTGGGGTGGAATGATGTAGCCCTCGGGCCTTTTCATATAACCTAGCTGTTGTGAAAAATGCTTTTCTGTAAAAAATTCAATCCCGTCCTTCTCAAAAGAAGTTCTTAGGATGATGCCCAGCAATTCTCCATTCACTACAATGCGTTCAACCATCTTATGATATTTTCCCTTTAATGCTTTTTAATAATTTTTTTATAAGATATCGGGGCGACTGATCAAGTTGTTGGAGATATGATAACTGGTCATCAAATTCATCCTGAACCTCCTTTAGCAATTGCGGATGCACCAGGTGCCTGATATTTTCGTCCTGATCCGGAAATTTATTTTCGCGCGTGGCCACAAAAATATTCTGTTTATACCACCAGAAGATCTCAGGATCTTCCCATATCAAAGGCCTGAGGACATCGTAGGTATGATATCCAAAAGATTGAAATAATTGTTGCCAATATTCCGGGGGCTGCTCATTCAGATGCCGGTCTCCGCGCTGGCCCGGAATGGCCGCGGAGAACACAATATGATCACTGAGTTTAACCAGGCTGGCAATCAGGGTCGAGGAAGAACTTTCGGGTAAATGTTCCCCCACTTCGAGGCAAATAGCCAGATCAAATTTCCGTTGGATTTGAAGAGGTTTTTCTAAATCTGTGGCCTGAAATTTTTCGCGCGGGATCAAAAGCTCTTCCTGTTTAACATAGCTCCCATCAACGCCCAGAATATCGGTGACGCCCTTATCCACAAACACTTTTAGCCAACTTCCATTACCACAGCCCAGATCCACCACCGATGAAGGGTGGAACAAGTCAAGGATTAGAGGAACAATTTTTTCCGCAGATCTTGTATTATATACTGTTGTGGGATGATGAAATTCCTGAACCGCCATGCTGCATTAATTCAAACCCTGATATAGATTTTTTTCCGATCCAAGATAGTGCCGATCAGCCAGAAAACAAGTACATGGCTTATCGCAAAGGCCAGGGATCCGGGGAAATTTCCCAGCAGTGGCTGAAACACATGTTCAAATAGCCAGCCGTATCCGTTAATAAAACTTTCCTTGCCATCTTTTATGCCATTGGGAATCCGCATCAGGAAATAGAGTTTTATCCATACACCGGAGAGCACATAAATAAACAAGGGATTCTTACCAAACACATCAAAAAATTGGGTCCACCATGCGCGTACGCCTTTTAGTTCGATCCAGTGGATCAGTACGCCCAGCACCATCAGCGCCAGCCCAGTGGTATAGAGAACATAAGAACTCGTCCAGATTTTCTTGTTGATCGGGAAAACCGTGTCCCAGGCAAAAGCGGTGAAGATCAATAGCGCAGCTGTCACAAAAAGGTTGGACAGCATATCCGTATTCTTTCCCTTGGCGATAATGTATTCGCCGGCGAGGTATCCAAAGATTACCTGCACAATCGCGGGGATAGTACTCATGATCCCCTCGGGGTCAAAAGGAATACCCTCACCTTTGTACATATGTGATTCGCCGAGAATGGCCTTGTCAATCGCAGTACCAAAATATCCCTGCAAACTATAAGGCGCAGCGGGATCACCAAAAGCAAAACACATCCACCAGTAGAACAGCAGTAAAACACCGCCGATCACAAAAGCGCCTTTCGATTTAAAAAGATATATGATGAGCGAAGCAAAAAAATAAGCCAATGCAATGCGCGGCAGTACGCCGAGTATCCGCAAATTTTCAAGGGGCTTCATCACGAGTGACCCGTTGTCCCATTTTACAAAAGGGAACCAGTTCAGAACCAGGCCAATCAGGAAGATGAGGATAAACCGTTTGGTGACCTTCTTCCAAAACATGGACGGATCAGAAAATCTCGGCATCACAAAGGCCATGGCGTTGCCAACAGCAAACAGGAAAAAGGGGAATACCAGATCAGTGGGCGTATACCCATGCCATTTTGCGTGCTCGAGGGGTGGATAAACATATGACCATGAACCAGGATTATTCACCAGGATCATGAGTGCTACAGTAGCACCGCGAAATACATCTAATGAATGGAAACGATTCATGACAGTCTTGTTCGGTTATTGGTAAATGTACTAATTTGACCATTGCATACAGCAGCATGAAAAGAAAGATCAGGGCATGGGTTCGCAGATGGGTTCCAAAGTTGATCAGCTTGTTTGAAACCAAAGACCAAAAGGGAAAATGGTTTGAGAAGACATACTATACCTATCTTTTTACGCGCAATGAAAACTATAGCAGGTCGGAGCCTAACCCCGAAGAGCGGGAACGATGGCTCCACATAAAGCATTTAGTGGAAGTCGCATTGGCTTCTGCAGGGAAAAATTCTTTTGATCAAATTCTCGATTTCGGCTGTGGGCGAGGTTGGCTTTCAAAAGAGCTAACTGCATTTGGACATGTTACCGGCATTGAACCCATTGAGAAAGTGGTTGCTTACGGGAGGAAGATCTACCCCGGGTTGGATCTGAAACCAGGAGGGCTGCAAACAGTAGACGCAATATGCGCTGAATTAATTGTTTGTTCTGAAGTGGTCGAGCACCTGGGTAAGCGTAATCTGGATCAGTATTTTTCAAAGTTTTATAATGCCCTGAAGCCGGGCTGTTTTTTGATCATCACAACGCCTCGTGCTGAAGTGTTTAAGGAGTGGGCGCATGATGTGGATCTGGACCAGCCGACAGAAGAATGGTTGTTGGAAGATGAATTACGACATGTTGCAGAAGCTGCAGGTTTCAAAGTAATTGCCAGGCAAACATACGGAGCAAGGCCTAAGCCGTCGGTATCTGAGCTGGAGGTCTATCAGCAGTGGTTGTTTCAGAAGCCTTTTTCTTTTTCTCCATCATTGTGAGTACCTTCTTCCAGATCATTACAGGCAACTGAACATTATATTTTTTGATCAGTCCAAGGTGTGCCTTGGTGAGCTGAAGTTTGTTGTTCGACTTCACCGGGAAATAACCGTAAAAGCGTACCCATTTGTTCCAACCCTCATGCCAGGCCAGCTTTTCTTCATCATCCGTCAAAAGCTTTCTTTGCCTGATCATGACGTTTAGCGCTGAATTCAACATCATCGCGTAATTGTTAGACATATTCTCGTCATGTTTCCGGTATACGGATACTGCGATGGGGTTGTGAACCATAGGCAATTCACGGGTGATGCGCAGATAATGCTCGTAGTCTTCACAGCCTTTGACAGTGGGTGAAGTGTCAAATCTGAAGCGGTTCAGGGTGGACCTTCGATAGATGACAGTTGATGGGTTGCCGATAAAATTGGTATGAAGCAGGTGGCGGTAAAAATGATCTGTATGGCTATAGCAATGCGGAAAAAAAGAGCCGTCTTCCTTTTGAATGTTATGGCAACCTGAAATAAAGGCGGCATCGGGCGTATTGATCAGGATCTGCAAGTTCGTGGCCAGGGCGTTCGGCAGGTACCAATCGTCGGCATCAAGAAAGCTGATATAATCACCATGACTGAGTTCGAAACCCGTGTTTCGTGCGGCTGGTAGCCCAGCGTTCTGTTTAAAAAAATAACGCACCTGCGGGAAAGATTCGGCAACGGCGGCAGTCTCATCGGTAGAGCCATCATCAATGACAATGATCTCCAGACTGGGATAGCCGAGGTTAATGCAACTCCGTATAGAGGTAGACAGATATTGGCCATGGTTGTAGCATGGGATCACTATGGAAAGGAGTGGAATATTTCTATTCTCTGGCTGCATGGATATTTAACGAAGGATTTATTGCCAAAGTACCCCGAAAACTTCGAATATTTGCGGGTTCTTGGTGGTTTCACATCTAATGACAATTAACAGAAATTATGGAAAACGGTTATTTCGCACACCAGTCGGCTTTTGTAGATGAGGGTGCAAAAATTGGTTTAGGAACACGAATATGGCATTTTTGTCATATCATGCCTAAGTCGGTGATAGGAGCTGGCTGTAATCTGGGTCAAAATGTATTTATAGACAATGGAGTTACCGTGGGTAGTGGGGTTAAGATCCAGAATAATGTGTCCTTGTACAATGGGGTCGAAGTGGAAGATGATGTTTTTCTCGGACCATCTGTAGTATTTACCAACGTGATCAATCCGAGGAGTTTTATTGAACGCAAAAGTGAGTTTAGGCCCACACTGATCAGAAAAGGTGCCACGATTGGCGCGAATGCGACCATCATTTGTGGCGTGGAAATAGGGGAATACGCTCTGGTTGGAGCAGGCACAGTTGTGAATAAAAATATTTCAGCCTACGCACTAGTCGTTGGCAATCCTGCGCACCAGATTGGCTGGGTTGGCCGCAATGGCAAACGGCTTTCGTTTGATCAAAATGGCAGCGCTTTTTCCGAAGAAGAAGGCCTTCATTACCAACTTGAAAACAATGCCGTTCGCATTGTAGAATAATCTGGTTCAAACTCCTCATTCTGCCTGTTTTACCGGTTGTTCATTCTATATTTGTATGTTTTAATTCCGGTATGTTTTTATGCCTCCAAAAGGGGCAAAAAATGCACCGTACTAATTGGTAAAAAAGGGGTTGAAAATGCTTGCTCACGGTGGCTTTTTTGAAAAAAGCGATGTGACTGAGGAGGCGAAGCTGTGCCAAAGCAGATGGGTACGGTAGGGCAAATGACCAATAGGAATACCAGTCGATCTTTGTGGAAACCACCAACTTTCGTAAATACGCCCGCTTGTATAGCCTTTTCAACCAGGAGAAGGATTACCGAGGGGAAAGTTCATATATCTCAGCGCTCATACGGCAATACGGCGCCGGTGGGACAACCTTGCTTGAGTTGGGTTGCGGAGCTGGGGGACATGCCGTAGAGTTTAAGAAGGAAGGTTTTGAGGTGTTGGGGATTGAACGGAGTGCCGAAATGGCGGCCCTGGCAGTGGAAAATGGGGTGGAATGTGTGGTAGGCGACATCAGTGAAGTAGGGCTAAACAGGCAGTTTGACGGCGTGGTTTCGCTGTTTCATGTAATGAGTTATCTGACTGAGGATGAAGATCTTGTAAGATGTTTTCGTTTGTCGAACGAGCATCTGGTAGATGGCGGCGTTTTCATATTCGACGCCTGGTACAGTCCTGCTGTAAGGTCCCAAAAACCGGAGCGCCGGGAGAAAGTTGTTTATTCGGAGGGTCTGGAGCTTTATAGATTGGCGGATCCTGTGATGTATGCTGACCGTAATGTGGTTGATGTCAATTACCATTTCTCGATCAG
>JANMHK010000129.1:0-3503 GCA_031375135.1 Sphingobacteriales bacterium
CCCAAACGACAATACCCTTTATGTGGTTGCACACGGTCGCGATGGCCTCAGCCAAACCTGGCCCCAATTTTACGATAACTGGCAAAGCGCCAATTTACCTTCAGAAGCTTTCTATAAACTTAAACCCGGCGCAGATGCAGGCTGGCCATATTATTACTATGACCAATTGAAAAAGAAGGTCATGTTCAACCCTGAGTACGGTGGCGACGGGACAAAAGAACTGACCGCTGATTCAATTACCAAACCCATTATGGGTTTCGGTGGCCACTGGGCCCCGAACGATTTACTTTTCTATACGGGTAACCAGTTCCCCGACAGATATAAAAAAGGCGCTTTCGTGGCCTTTCACGGATCTACTAACCGTGCCCCATACCCGCAGGCAGGCTATATTGTTGCTTTTGTTCCATTTGAAAACGGCAAACCTACCGGTCGGTTTGAAGTATTTGCCGACGGTTTCACCGGCATAGATACCGTGATGAACACTTCCGACGCCAACCACAGGCCAATGGGTCTTGCTCAAGGTCCTGATGGTTCTCTATACATTTCCGATTCCAAAAAAGGAAAAGTTTGGCGCGTGATGTACAAAGGCGATAAGAAAGTTTTTGGCACTAAACAACTTGCTAAAATGAAATTGCGTGAACAACGTACCTATGTTAAAATACCCGATGCAGACAAAGACAACCTCGACATTGGCAGAACATCTTACAATGGTCAACTCATCTATCAAACCTATTGCAGGGCATGCCATCAAAGAGATGGCAAAGGCGATGGAAGCAGATTCCCACCACTTGCAGAATCGGAATGGGTTACTTCAAATAAAGATACCCTGATCAGTGTTTTACTTTACGGGCTGGATAAGCCAATCACCGTTTCAGGAAAAGAATATCATGGCGTGATGCCACAGTTCAGTTTCCTGAACGATCAACAAGTAGCAGATCTATTGACTTACATCAGGACAAATTTTTCAAATCATGCAGATTCGATCTACGCGGATGAAGTGAAAAAGGCAAGAAATAAATCAGTGTTACAGTGATTTTACAGGATGCGCTAATCCGTTCAGGTCGTATACGATAGCACCAGCCCTGATCGTCATCTCGCATTCAAATTTCTCTTTGCCCATGACCTTATAACCGGTCTTATCAAAAAATCCAAAATCTCCTTTTCTTAGATTTAGAATCGCAATATCTGCTTCAGCTCCTACACTCAGCTGACCAAGGTTTTCCCTTTTGATCACCTGTGCAGGTGACCAGGTACTTGCCCTGATCACTTCAGCCAAAGGCATTCCCATCAACAGAAATTTGGACATCACATCCAACTGTGATTTCATAGATGCATTCATACTTCCGGTATGAAGATCTGTACTGATCGTGTTGGGATATAAGCCCTGCTTCAAAGCCGGGATGGCCTGTGTAAAATTGAAACTCGCTCCACCGTATCCTACATCAAATATGATTCCCCGCTGCTGTGCCTTTTTTACAAACGGTTTAAGCAGTCCCGTCTTCTCGTCAACGATGGTTTCCCTGGCTCCACCCAGTTCAGCATAAGTATGTGTGTAGATATCGCCTGGCCGAAGCTTTTGCATAAATAATTCTTCAATCGATAAATTCGGCTTAGATCCTCCGAAGTCAATGATCACCGGCATGTTGGCCAGTTTACCGGCTTCTACCACCCGCTCCGTGGGCATCCAGTTATTTCCATTAAAATGCGCCAGCTTGAAACCCACCACATAGTCTTTATTCTGGATGGCAGTGTTGGCCGACAACTGTGGGTTCATATCGTTGATATCCTGCTCAAAGTTTCCGCCACGCATTCCTTCACCCACAATATTCATAAAAGAAAGGACCCTTGTCTTTGACTGGTCAATGATGTTCTTCTTAAAAACAGAGAAATTCTTCCATCCCGCACCTCCACAATCGACGATAGTAGTCACGCCCACCCGAAAAGTAAAACCGTCAGGCGGCAATGCAGTAAATCCGTCGCTCAAATAATGGTCCGGTTGTGTTCCATGAAACACATGGCCATGAATATCGATCAATCCTGGTGTCACCAGAAGTCCCTTCGCATTGATGATCTTTACCCCTTCTGCCGCAGGAATATCTTTTGCGACGCTGGCAATCTTCCCGTCCTTAATCGCAACATCGATCTCTCCATTGATGGCATTTTTGGGGTCTATAACCTTTCCTCCTTTAATAATGATGTCATATTTGGCACTGCCAGTCTGGGCCAAAAGGAAACAAACAAAGAACAAGGACGCTAAAAACAAGATCGATTTTTTCATGTTGCGCGGGATTTTTGAATTATGCTTAAAAATAGCCATCATTTGAACGATTAATCAAACTAGCTCATGCTGAGTGGCAATTATATACCAAAAAAATTGTATTTTTTAACCCTTAAATTAACTATCCAACATGTTGCCGACGATCTTCGCATTGCTTACACTTCTTTCAGCGCCATTATTTTCAGATTCCAGTGTTTATCAGATGGCTGTTGGCTCTTACACAGCCAGTGGAAACCCTGGGGTTGAAATATTTGAAGTGAATCCCGCCACCGGAACATCCACACGTTTGTATGCCCTCGATAATCCCAATGGTTCGTACCTGGCCACTACCAAAGACAGGTCCCTGCTGTATGCTGTTACGGAAGCGGGTGCTGGCAAATCCAGGATCTCCGCATATCGATTAGGTCAATCCGGTCGATACCAGAAGCTGAATGACGAATCTACTGTCGGGGATGGCCCTTGCTTCGTGACCATTCGCGAATCTTCGCAAACGGTATACGCTGCCAATTATGGTTCGGGAAGTCTGAGTGTATTTAAAACAACCAATGGCAGTCTGCAGCCTATCGCCCAACACATCAAGTACGAAGGATCGAGCATCAACAAAGGCAGGCAGGACAAGCCGCATGCCCATATGGCTACGATGGCTCCCGATCAGAAATATTTATACGTAACCGATCTGGGCACAGACAAGATCTATCAGCATAAGATCCTGGCAGATGGTACCCTGGATGAAAAATTCAAATCCATTCCCGTTACCCCGGGAAACGGACCCCGTCATTTGGTGTTTAATGCCGCCGGTAACAAAGCCTACCTGTTAAATGAAATGAAAGGCGTGGTGGATGTGTTCGCTGTGACCGATGACAATTTCAAACTGATCCAGACCGTGGTTGCAGATACCAGTTCCTCATCCAAAGACCGGGGAAGTGCTGATATTCATATTTCCCCTAACGGGAAATGGCTGGTCAGCTCAAACCGCGTCACCAACAATGACCTGACGATATACGCTATCCAAATCGATGGAACAATAAAGAAGACAGGACACCAGCCTGTTGCGCGAAAACCAAGGAACTTCAGTTTCACACCTAACGGTCGTTTTATTTTTGTGGCCAGCCAGGACGATCATAAGATTCAGGTTTTTTCATTCAATGATCTCACCGGTAAACTCACAGATACCAAGAACGACATCCTTGTGCCCATGCCGGTTTGCATTGATTTTAAATTGATG
>JANMHK010000231.1:0-2897 GCA_031375135.1 Sphingobacteriales bacterium
AAGACTCAGATCCCGTCGAGCTTTTAAAGTACCTCATGAAAGAGAACAAAATGAAAGCCGTTGATGTAGCCGGTCTTTTGGAGGTCAGTGAGGGATTGGTTTCTGACATTCTCAAATACAAGAAGGGGTTCTCAAAAAAATCAATCCGAATTCTTTCCGAAAGGTTCAAGATGCGTCAGGAAGCGTTTAACAGGCCGTATGAATTGATCCTGAATGATTCCGGGAATAGAAGTAAACGCAAATCGAGGAAAAAGCTTGTATCTGTGCCCTGAAATAAGAATGGATTCCCCCTTTATTCTTACATTTAAACAGCTGCTACGGAGAACGCATTTTAAATCCCGATTAGTAACTAACAACCATTCCATGAAATATTTTCTCTTGATTGCCGGAGTCGCCGTGCTGTCCATGGCGCTTATGCCCGCAGCAGATCCCAAGACGGGTTTAATTGAAAAAGCAGCCAATCCCTTCAAGATCAAAAAGGGAACTAACATTGCTCATTGGCTTTCGCAGAGCAAGAAACGCGGGCCGGAGCGGGAAGCATTTTTCACGGAAAAAGATGTGGCCATGATCAAATCATTCGGATTCGATCATTTCCGCCTCCCGGTAGATGAAGAACAGTTGTGGGATGCTTCAGGGAATAAGGACGCCGAGGGTTTTCGCTTGTTGAATAATGCGCTGGAATGGGCCTCGAAGCACAAGTTGAATGTGGTGCTGGACTTGCATATCATTCGTTCACATTATTTCAACGCGAAGGACAATACCTTGTGGACCAAAAAAGAAGAACAAGATAAACTGATCAGGTTGTGGAAAGACTTTTCACTGGCCGTCGGCAAGTATCCCAACAGCATGCTGGCCTACGAATTCATGAATGAGCCAGTGGCCGATAACCCCGAGCAATGGAATGCGCTTTTGAATCGTGTAGCTGATTCCATCAGGAGTTGGGAACCACAACGAACGCTGGTGATCGGCTCCAACCGCTGGCAATCGGTTGCCACTTTCGATAAGCTGAGGGTTCCGGCCAATGATCCCAATATTATCCTGAGCTACCATTTTTATGAGCCTTTTATGCTGACGCATGTTCGGGCTTCATGGACCAATTTGAAAGATTTCAAAGGTGAAGTACAATATCCTGGGCAGATCGTTGTTAACGGACAAACAAAGGAAGAAATGCGGATTTATAACCGGGATACGCTCGAGCTCATGATGGCTAAGGCATTCCGACTGGCGGACAGTCTGAAGCTTCCGCTTTACTGCGGCGAATTCGGAGTTATCGACGGATCTCCTGAAGCATCGAAGCTGGCCTGGTATAAAGACATGGTTGCTATTTTCGAAAAGCGCAATGTTGGTTACGCCAACTGGAATTATAAAGCCGGATCATTTGGCATTGTAGATGCACAAATGAAGCCAAGGTCAGCGTATATTGAGGTCCTAACAGGGAAGAAGCCTAAGTAAAAAACTGACTCAGACTTCGTGGTAAACAATTGATATGACACCATTTAAGATTTCTCTTGCAGTTGCCTCTTTGATAACGGCATGTATGCTGATCATCTCCGGGTGCGAGAAGAAAATCTCGACGGATGCCCAGGCTAAACCTTCTTTCGAGATTATACAAGAGAAGATCTTCAATGTCTCCTGTGCCTTGTCTGGGTGTCATGCTTCTGTTTCAGATCCATCTTTTGCCCAGCATGGGCTGGTATTGGCCGCGGGTAAATCCTACGCCAGTTTGGTTGGGGTGATGTCTAAGAATGCTGGAGCAGCTGCCATGGGCATGAAACGGGTAAATCCAAAAGACCCCGACAATAGTTTCCTGGTGCATAAAATTTCCTGTGAGGCAGGTCATCATTCATCAACGGCCAACCTGGGCGCGCACATGCCCCTGGGAGGCAATTATCTTACCCAGGGAGAGGTTGACTTTGTCACCAAGTGGGTGCTCAATGGTGCAAGCGCAACCGATGCCTCGGTGAGTGAATCGCTCTTGGGCAATAAGAATCCTTGTCAACCTCAAATAGAAGCATTGCCTCCGCCTGCCGCAGGAGCGGGATTTCAAATGAAGATTGCTCCTTTTGAAATACCCGCCAATTTTGAGCGCGAGATTTTTATAAGAAAGAATACGCCCAATACCGGAGCAGTGTACGTAAACAGGATTCAGTTGAGAGGGATGTCGAACAGTCATCACTTTGTGGTCTATAGTTTCCGGAGCGGGGCGACTATTCCTCCAGAAAATGTTATACGCGATCTCAGGAACCCGGACGGTAGCATCAATATTAGTATTCTCCAGAATCAGGTTTTCATGGGCGGGGGTACGGATGTTAACAATGATTATACCTTGCCTACTGGAGTTGCATTGAAGATGGATCCGGCAACACCGCTGGACCTGAATGCCCATTATTTTAATAAGACCACCTACACACTTAAAGGAGAGAACTACGTAAATTTTTATACCATTCCGGCTGCTTCTGTGCAGAACGTTGCGAAAACACTTGATCTGAATAATTTAGACATCAGCATCCCGGCGGGGCAGCGTAAAACGTTGACCAAGACGTTTAACTTCAGTCAAGTAACCAGGATCGTTATGCTGACTTCTCATTTTCATAAGCTCGGCGAGAAGTTCGTGATCAAAATTGCGGGTGGATCCCGAAACGGTGAAATTATATATACCAGTACCGACTGGCAACATCCTGTATTTACTTCTTTCGCAACGCCTATTGTACTCCAGGCTGGAGAGGGACTCACATCCGAAGTGACTTATTTCAACAACACATCGAAGACCGTAAACTTTGGGTTGACAAGTGAAGATGAAATGAATATCATTTTTGGTTACTACTATTGATTAGTAGTTTCCCCAGATTTAAATATCCTCTTCATCTCGATCCATTTCTCGCCTTCCTTTGCCCATG
>JANMHK010000246.1:0-10514 GCA_031375135.1 Sphingobacteriales bacterium
GATGGCCTTTCCCCAGACCTTGTACCCTTCCGCATTATAATGCAATTTGTCATCCAGGAACAATGAAGTAATCGGCTTACCATCTTTGCCAAGAAAATGAGCCGTTGCATTCAGGTAATACATGTTCTTTTGTTCCTTACAATAAGCACCCAACAGTGCATTTGCTTCCTGTATGCGGTCCCAGGCCGACCATCTCCTTTCATTAGGGCTTATGGCCAGCCAGGTGATCGGGATATCGGGATATTTCACACGTACCTGTTTGACCACATATTTGAAATGTTCCAGCACCTGGTCGGGTTCCTTGTCCCGCTCTCCTGCAACAATATCGTTTCCTACATAAATGAATAGTGCTTTTAGCTTCTGCTTATCTATGATCTGGTTGATATAAAAAGCAACATCACGAAGATTGCTACCTCCAAACCCACGGTTAATGATCTTATCGTTTCTAAGGTCAGTTTTTATGTCTTTCCATAGCCGGATATATGAACTTCCAAGGAACATCACAGCGTCGGCCGGATAGTTTTCTGCTTTATTTAAACTGTCCAGTCGTTTCATTTCACTAGCCCACTTAAAAACGTCCAACCTTACATTACTCCCGGTTGATAGGAGCTGGGTATAAAGCCAATGACTCATCGACCTAAATGCACTGTCCAGTTTCGCAACAGAATTATCTAAAGTATGGCCTGCACCGTTAAATGGCCTCCAACCAGTGGAAACCCCGGATGACAAACATTTTTCAAACAGGATATAACCCCCGTATTTAAACCCGTGGTAGTCAAAAGAACTGTCGTACGGGACAGTCTTATCAACCGTACCACTGATATTAAACAATGGGACATCTCCATAATCGATCCAATTCTGATCAATGATCGCGCCCCAGCAATTGATGACCCCACTGACTTTGGAACTGTAGCCCTCGTTGCCGCTATTGCCTTCCAGACTACCCCATTTTGTTCTGTTGATCGATTGAGGAACTTCATGGTCATCCATGTATGCAATAGCAAGACAAGTCATGGACCCGGCTGAACTACCAGTAATGAATACCTGTGATGTATCAATTCCATACATCGCAGCGTTTTTCCGAAAATATCGGATCGCAGCTCTTCCGTCCTGTTGAGCCCGATAGAGCGCTTCGAAATAGTCTTTATTGGTCTCCGGCTTTTCTATCCCTAACCGGTAATCGATGCTTGCAGCGACATAACCCTGCTTTGCCAAGCCCAAACAAACCATCGAACTGAACCTTCCGGTTTTAGAATTATTTTTAAATCCGCCTCCATGTATGAAGATCACCAAAGGCCTTTTTTTCATGGTGTCGCCCTTCGGCAGGAATACATCAAGCAGTAGATTTTCTTGTTCCCCTTTAATGTTCAGGGCCTGGCCATACTGAATATCTTTTATTGAATCAAGATTGGTGAAGATCGGTGAGGAAAATCTTTTTGGTGGCTGGGCAGACAAAGCATGACTAGCCATCAAAAAGAACAAGAAGAATAGTTGCTTCATCAGAATAAATTTTTCACGTCCTTTTTAGTGACTTTTCCCATCGCATTACGGGGTAACTCAGTAACGATTTGATATCTCCTTGGAAGTTTATAAGAAGCGATGCGTTGTTTAAGCCAGGACGTGAGTCGATCTGTGTCTATCCCTTCCTGAGCCACGAGGGCAGCTACAATGAGTTCACCCCATTCGTCGTTTTCAATTCCAACCACGGCACAATCATCAACACCATCAAATTGCCTGATCTCCTCTTCAATTTCAAGGGCCGAGATCTTGTACCCGCCTGATTTGATGATGTCCACAGAGCTTCTGCCCAGAATGCGATAATAATCATTTTCCACCAGTGCCACATCGCCTGTTTTGAACCATCCGCCTTCTGCAAAACTATCTCTGGTAGCCTCCGGTCTTTTCCAGTATTCTAAAAATACATTATCGCCTTTCACCAGGATCTCCCCTGGTTCTCCGGAAGGTACATCTTCGTATTGCTCATTCACCAAACGAATTTGAACGCCGGGCAATGGAAGTCCTACGAAACCGGCCTTTCTTTCGCCCCGATAAGGATTACTGATCGCCATACCAATTTCGGTCATCCCATACCTCTCTAGTAATATCTGGGTACTTATGTTTTTCCATTTCTCCATGATGGAGACAGGCAGTGCGGCAGAGCCACAAACCATCAACCTGAAATGCTCCATCGTGCGGGTGATCTCCTGTTGTTTTTCAGGTACTGATTTTTCCCAGTAATCGATGAGTTTATAGTAGATCGTCGGGACGGCCATAAACAAATTGATCTTTCCCTTTCCGAAAAGTTCAAAAATATGTTGGGCAGAAAACTCTGGAATAAATTCGCATACTGCACCGCTCCATAGGGCACAAGAGATCACATTGATAATACCATGCACGTGGTGAAGGGGCAGAACGCATAAGATATGATCATCTTCATGCCATTCCCAGCTTTGAACAAGCGCCCGGATCTGGGCTTCAATTTGATGATGGGTAGTGACAACTCCCTTGGGCTTATTCGTGGTTCCGCTTGTGTAAAGAATCATTGCTGCCCTTGCAGGGTCTATCTCCGGCAATTTGCCGTCTGTGCCAGTTGTATCTCCTGATAATACGATCAACCTGATCCCGTTCACAGCTGCATATTCAAAAAGTATGGATTCAAAACGCGGTGATACCACGATGGTGTCCACCTCCGCATTTTCCAAAACATAAGTGATCGCAGGCAAGGGGTGCGTGAGGCACAGCGGAACAGCCACACCACCAGCCATCCAGATCCCCCATTGCACTTTTACATAATCAAATCCTGGCTCCACCATGAATGCCACATGGGCCTGATGTAAATCACTGCTCCCGTCCAGCAATGCGCATGCGAATTGCTTTGATGAAGCCAACAGTGCTGCATAGCTGTAGCGCTCATTTCCGGAAACAATAGCAATCCTGCTGGCGTGATTTCCTGCGTTTGAAATGATCCTAAGCATAGTATTTCCCTAATCCGGCGAGGATTAGAATTTCAAATAATTTTTCGTGTTGTAATAACAGATGTCTTTCACTATGCCGCCGATCCAGGGCAGGTCATGAGGCAGTTCACCGTTCTCCATTTCTTTGCCGAGCATATTGCAGAGTATTCGCCGGAAATATTCGTGCCGGGGGAATGATAGAAAACTCCTGGAATCTGTTAACATCCCGATGAATCTACTGAGCAGGCCCATATTACTGATCGAATCAAAATGTTGTTGGATACCTGCTTTTTGATCATTGAACCACCAGGGCGCACCAGACTGGATCTTGCCCGGGAAGCTGCCATCATTGAAATTTCCGGCCATCGTGGCCAGCATTTCATTATCGTAGGCATTAATACTGTACAACACCGTCCTGGTCAAACAATTATTCCTGTCTAACCTGTCAAGGAATTTTCCAACTTCTTTAATATTTACAGATCCGCCCATGGAGTCCCAACCTGTGTCAGGTCCCAATGCTTTTAACATCCGCGTGTTATTATTGCGCAACGGTCCAAGATGGTATTGCTGAACCCAATCCTTCTCATGATTCCAAACAGCGATCATGTGCAGGATGGCCGACTTGAATTTGCGTTTGTCCAAATCAGAAACGTCCGCGCCCTTACGCAGGTCCACATATATGCTGCTGATTTCAGTATCGGTATAATCTTCTGCGTACATTTCATTCAGTCCATGATCCGTAGCCCTGCAGCCCATTTTCCCAAAGTAATCGTGCCTGTCTTTCAACAGCCTGAGATATTCATTATAGGTTGCCGCTTTTTTCCCGGCAACCGCTTCCAGTTTTGCTGCATATTCATTAAAAACGGCAACATGATCCACCGCCATGGCTTTGTCGGGCCTGAAGGAGGGGAACACTTTGATCTCAAAGCCATCCCTGGCGATACTTTCGTGATATTCCAGGCTATCCAGCGGATCGTCAGTTGTGCAAACTACTTCTACATTCATCTTCCTAAGCAGGTTCCTTACGGAAAACTCCCTGGTCCTGAGTTGCGCTGTACAATCTTCGTATATCTTTCTGGCGGTGGCCGGGGACAGCACCTCGGTCACGTTAAAATATCTTTGCAACTCCAAATGGGTCCAGTGAAACAGCGGATTTCTAATCATGTATGGAACGGCCGCAGACCATTGTTCAAACTTCTCCCAATCCCCTGCATCTCCGGTACAAAAACGTTCATCCACGCCGTTCCACCTCATACCCCGCCATTTATAATGGTCGCCATTTAGCCAGGCCTGGGTGACGTTCTCAAAACAGGGATCCTCGGCAATGAGCTGGGGCGACAAATGATTGTGGTAATCAATGATCGGCATGGCTGCCGCGTACTGATGATACAGGTCTTCTGCAGCCTTACTATCTAAAAGAAAGTTTGGGTCAAGGAAACTTTTCATATGAAAATAAATGTATGGATAAATAGAGGAAACTATTTACGAAATCGATTGACTGACTGCATCAAATAAAACAGCCCTGGCAAAAAACCAGGGCTGTTTTTGTCGGGAAGACAAGATTCGAACTTGCGACCCCTAGCACCCCATGCTAGTACGCTACCGGACTGCGCCACTTCCCGAACAAAAGGGTTGTAAAAATAAGACATAATTCCTTACAGCAAAATCCAATGATGAACATTATCTTCGCGCAATTCCATTTACATGAATATCCTTATACGCAAGGCTCATATTCAAGATCCCACATCTCCTTTTCATGGTACCGTTAAAGATATCCTGGTCTCAGAAGGCCGTATAAAGGCCATCGAGGGCCATATCGACCATGCCGACGCCAAAGAAGTAAATGCTGCAGGACTAAGCGTCTCACAGGGTTGGGTGGATATTTTTGCCGATTTCGCAGACCCGGGGTACGAACACAAAGAAAGCCTTGAAACAGGTGCGATTGCCGCAGCAGCAGGGGGCTTCACCCATGTTTTCCTGGTACCTAATACTTCTCCTGCCATTCACTCAAAAAGCCAGGTAGAATATATTATCGAGAAAAGTCGTCGTTTGCCGGTTTCACTCTACCCCATCGGGGCCATCACCCGGAACGTAGAAGGAAAGGAACTGGCTGAGATGTACGACATGAAGCTCTACGAGGCTATGGCATTCAGCGACGGTTTCAACGCGATCCAGTCGGCCGGACTGCTGATCAAAGCCTTACAATACGTAAAGGCGATCAATAGCGTGATCATCCAGATACCAGACGATAAATCCATCAACCCGGGTGGGTTGATGAATGAGGGGATCGTATCAACAAGGCTGGGGCTGCCCGGGAAACCGATCATGGCAGAAGAAATTATGGTCGCCAGGGATATCAAGCTGGCGAGGTATACAGACTCGAAACTTCATCTTGCAGGGATCAGTTCAGGAAAATCACTTGAATACATCAGGCGGGCAAAAGATGGCGGAATACAGGTAACCTGTTCCGTTACCCCTTATCATCTCTATTTTAGTGATGAGGACCTGGTAACATACGATACAAATCTTAAAGTAAATCTCCCGCTTCGCACAAAGAAAGATGTTGCAGCACTGATGGCAGGTATTAAAGACGGCACCGTCGATTGCATTGCCACACACCACCAGCCGCATGAGTGGGATAGCAAAACCTGCGAGTTTGAATACGCCCGGTCCGGTATGATCGGTCTTGAAACCTGCTTTGGTGTGCTGGGTAAACTGGGGATACCCGAAGAAAGAATCATAGAATTGCTGTCAACAGCGCCCAGAAAAATCTTCGATCTTCCTGTTGCTACCATCAATACGGGGAATGTGGCCGACTTAACCTTGTTCCAAACTGATACGGAATATGAGTTTGCTGAATCGATGATCAGGTCGAAGTCTAAGAACACTGCGTTCATTGGCCACCCTTTAAAAGGAAGGGCGGTTGGGGTAGTCACAAAGGATGGCCTATATTTGAACGACTAAAAGCGCAAACATGGAAAACATCGTAGAACAAAAAAAGACAGTTGAACAAAAGAAGACAAATGTCATCCTTCAATACGGCCTTATTTCCGCCTTAGTATACGTTGCAGCATTTGTTGTTTTCTATTTAATGGGAGCAGACTCTTTTATCAGTGTCGGGGGATATGCGACCGCGCTGATCCCCATCGTTTTTGCAGTATTTGGTTGCATAAAAGCAAAAAAAGAGAACGAAGGATTTCTCGAATTTCGCGAAGCGCTTAAGATCAGTTTTGGCATCATGGTTCTTACCTCTTTTGTTAGTATGATCTTTAGTTATGTACTCTTCAACTTTATCGATACTGGCTTTGCTGAAAGCATGACGCAAATATCAGTTGAAAAAATTCAGCAAATGTTGGAGAAATTTGGCGCTTCCCAGGATGTTATAGATAAAGCAGTAAAGGATACGATGGATAAAAAATTATACTCCCTGTCCTCTTTATTCCAAAGCTTTATGTTCTCCTGTATATTTCAATTTATCATATCGCTGATCGTTGCTGCCATCGTCAAGAAGAAAAGACCTGAATTCGCAGCCTAACCCCCATACATGGACGTAAGTATCATTATACCGCTGAAAGACGAAGAAGAATCATTGCCGGAATTGTGTGACTGGATAAAAAATGTTGCCGATGAACATCAATATTCTTATGAGATTATCCTGGTGGATGATGGCAGTACCGACCAAAGCTGGGAAGTGATCAAAACATTGCGAAATAACAACTCCCATATCAAAGGCATCAAGTTCCAGCGTAATTATGGAAAAAGTGCAGCACTCAACGAAGGCTTTACAGCAGCAAAAGGAAACGTAGTGATCACCATGGATGCGGATTTGCAGGACAGTCCTGATGAAATTCCCGGCCTGTACAACATGATCATCACAGATGGTTATGACCTGGTGAGTGGCTGGAAAAAGAAACGGTACGACAATGTAGTCACCAAAAACATTCCCTCTAAATTCTTCAATGCGGTAACCCGTAGGATGTCGGGCATCTACCTGCACGATTTTAACTGTGGTTTGAAGGCTTATAAAAAACGGGTGGTTAAATCGATTGAAGTGTACGGAGAAATGCACCGCTATATCCCTGTATTGGCGAAATGGGCGGGATTTAAGAAGATTGGAGAAAAAGTAGTTGAACATCGGGCTCGCAAATACGGCACCACGAAATTTGGGTGGGAACGCTTTGTCAACGGATTCCTGGATTTGAATTCTATCATGTTCATCGGAAAATTCGGCAAGAAACCCATGCAGTTCTTTGGCCTTTTAGGAAGTCTGTTCTTTTTTGCAGGTTCCCTCATCGTACTATACCTCATCATCTCCAAGATCATTGAGCCTGGCTTTGGCCTTACCAATAAACCGGGATTTTATATTGCACTAACGGTAATGGTCATTGGTTCCCAATTCTTCCTTGCCGGTTTCCTCGGTGAACTGATCGCAAGAAACTCTCCGGAGCGAAACAGTTATATGATCGAAGAAACAGCAGGACTGGATGCCTGATCCAAAACACATTGTGATCCTGGGGTCTGCTTATCCCCTTCGCGGTGGAGGCCTTGCCACATTTAATGAACGACTGGCCAGGGAATTCATGGCTGAGGGAAATCAGGTAACCATCTATACTTTTTCACTACAATACCCTTCGGTATTGTTTCCTGGTAAAACACAATACTCTACCGAGCCAGCGCCTGCAGATCTAGATATTAAAGTAGCCGTTAATTCGATCAATCCCCTGAACTGGTTAAAGGTTGGCCGCGAGTTGAGGGCTTTAAAACCAGATATATTAGTGGTGCGATATTGGATACCCTTTCTGGGACCTGCACTAGGCGCCATTTGCAACGCCGTCAAAAAAAACAAGTATACCAGGATTGTTTGTATTGCAGACAATGTTGTTCCCCACGAAAAAAGACCCGGTGATCATTTGTTCACCAAATACTTTCTGGGGTCGGTTCACGGGTTCGTGACGATGAGTGAACAAGTGATGCAAGATCTCGATAGATTTAAAACAGGTAAACCGTCTGTTCTTGTGGATCATCCACTCTATGATAATTTTGGTATGGCGGTTAACAAATCAGAAGCCAGGGAGAAGCTTGGCTTGTCAGCCAACGAAAAGATCATTCTATTTTTTGGTTTCATCAGGCAGTATAAAGGCCTCGATATTCTCATTGACGCGATGGCCGATGAAAGGATCAGAAAGGCGGGGATCAAGTTACTGGTAGCCGGTGAATTTTACCAGGATAGTAAGCCCTATTTGTCGCAGATAGAAAGATTAGGCATTAAAGACTCGATCATCTTACACAGTGATTTTATATCGAATCATGACGTGAAATATTATTGCTGTGCTGCAGACTTCATCATACAACCCTATCGGCATGCTACCCAGAGTGGAGTGACACCCCTCGCCTATCATTTTGAAAAACCCATGATCGTTACCAATGTTGGCGGACTCCCGGCTATGGTGAAAGATGGCCAAACAGGACTTGTTGCAGAACCTGACGCTGGCTCCCTGGCAGACCATATCCTGGAGGCATATGATCTGGGTGAAGGGTATTTTCTGCCACAACTTCGTGAAGAGAAGAAAAAATATTCGTGGACAAAAATGGTGGCGGCAGTCATGTCGCTGGCCCATGATATCAGGCCCTAGCAATCCTGGCATTTGCCGGAGATTGTTCCTTTGTATAAATTTGAATAAGCCTGGTTGCATTAACCAGCTGGAGATAATCTTTTATGGAAAATAAGATCCGGTCAATTATCAGTGAATCCATTAGCGTAAAACAACAGTTCCTGGAAAACGAATTGTTGGTTTCAACATTGAAACAGATCGTTGATGTGACAGTAGACGCGCTGAAAAAAGGAAACAGGCTTTGGTTTTGTGGCAATGGTGGAAGCGCTGCAGATGCACAACATCTCGCAGCGGAGTTCAGCGGAAGATTTTATATAGACCGGCGTGCACTGCCCGCGGAAGCACTTCATTGTAATACCTCCTACCTCACTGCAGTAGCAAATGATTATGGTTACGATGAGGTTTATGCAAGATTGGTAGAAGGCATTTGCAATCCCGGTGATATTTTATTCGGATTCTCCACCTCAGGAAATTCAAAGAATATTTGCAACGCTTTTGAAATAGCCAATCAAAAAGAGATCATTACTGTTGGTTTCACGGGTGATGGTGGCGGTCAAATGAAAGGAATGAGTAATTTCCTGATCAATGTCCCTTCGTCCAATACACCCAGGATACAGGAAGCACATATTTTGGCCGGTCATATTATTTGTCAGTTTGCGGAAGAATTATTTTTCCAGGAGCCCTAGGATATGAATCAGTGGCTAAAAAATATAGACAAAAGCTGGAGTCTGTTCCTTGACAGGGATGGCTTTATCAATATCGAGAAGTAAAACGACTATATCCGCAACTGGGAAGAGTTTAAGTTCATTGAAGGTGTGCTGGAATCGTTCCCCGTGTTTTCAAGAAGCTTCGGAAACATCTTCATTGTGACTAATCAAAAAGGCGTTGGGAAAGGACTCATGACTGAAAATGATCTTTTGCAAATTAATAAGGGGATAATATCTGCGGTTGAATTAGCTGGTGGTCATTTGGACAAGATCTACTACTGCACCGCGCTGGACGACAATCATCCCTGCAGGAAGCCCAACCCTGGAATGGCAGGTCTCGCAAAACAGGAACATCCTCAGGTAGACTTTAACAGGTCATTAATGATTGGCAACACAATGAGTGATATGCGTTTCGGACGAGCAGTGGGTATGCATACCATCTTTATTCCATCGGCCAAACCTATGCCTTTGCTTCCCGATCCATTGATAGACCAGGTATTCCCGGGACTTTACGGCGTTGCTAAAGCTTTGTAAAAACTACCGCTGCAAAATAAAATTGATGCAATTTTGCTACATGCTTTATATGCGAATTTCCTTCTTAGTCATTTTCCTGTCGTGCTTTCAGCAAGGATATAGCCAGTATCCCTCCAAACAGGATATAGCTTTGATCAGATCCAAGGAAGACTCATTGAAGCTGATCGGCCCAAAGATCGTGATGGCCAGGGAGGCTGCAGAACGTTTTCGCTCCGACAGTTTGTTCACGCGTGTATTGGTTCGGGCGTTGAGGCAACCTTACTCGTTCAGTTATCCTTTCGATTCTCTTCAGAATATCTCAAAACTATATTCGCCAGATTCGAGTTTCCGGATCTTTACCTGGCAGGTGGTGAAGGATGAATCCATGGCGAGAAGACACGGTGCCATCCAGATGAAAACAAATGACGGTTTGCTTAAACTATTCCCGTTGATCGACAAGACCTCATTGATCGGTTCACCGAAAGATACGGTGACCAGTAATGAAAGCTGGATAGGTGCGATCTATTATAAGGTGATAAAGACCGAGCACGCGGGAAAGCCTTTTTACACTTTGCTTGGATATGACGAGCATGGGATGAGCAGTACCATGAAAAGGATTGAAGTGCTTCTTTTTGTCAATTCGGGGAAGCCTATTTTCTGAGGTGCTTTTTTTAGTTTCAGAGAAGTCACGACTAAGAATTAATATCAGGCCCGATTCTGGATCGAAT
>JANMHK010000264.1:0-14204 GCA_031375135.1 Sphingobacteriales bacterium
ACGCACAAACGAAACTTCAACCGTAGGGAGTGGTTCCGTCGGAACGACAGTTGAAATGGCATGAGATGGACATGTATGTATTGGTGCATTTTACCCCAACAACTTTCGAAAACAAGGAATGGGGCTATGGAGATGCAAGTCCTGCTTCTTTCAACCCAACTGCATTTGATGCAGAACAGATCATCAAGGCGGCCAAGGCGGGCGGTTTCAAAGGATTGATACTGGTTGCTAAACACCACGACGGATTCTGTCTTTGGCCAACCAAAACCACGGATTATAATATCAGCAAAAGCCCCTGGAAAAACGGGAAAGGCGATATGGTGGGAGAATTTGAGAAAGCATGTCGGAAGAACGGCCTGGAATTCGGCGTGTATTGTTCACCATGGGATAGGAATAATGCGGCGTATGGCACCCACGAGTACGTGAAAACATATCGCGCACAATTGAAAGAACTGTATTCCAACTACGGAAAATTATTTATGTCGTGGCACGATGGCGCCAATGGCGGCGACGGTTACTATGGTGGTAAAAGGGAAGCCAGAAAGATCGATCGTTCTGTTTATTATGGTTGGGATACCACCTGGAAAATGACCCGCGCCATGCAGCCATGGGCTAATATCTTCAGTGATGTTGGGCCCGATGCAAGGTGGGTAGGAAATGAAGAAGGCTTTGCCGCCGAAACTTCCTGGGCAACTTTCACACCGGTTCCTTTGGAGGGTACAAAGATTCCGGGTCCCGGAAGTATCCGTCATGAGAATCTGGGTACTGGTGACCGTAACGGAATTCAGTGGACAGGAGCTGAATGCGATGTTCCTCTGAGGCCCGGATGGTTTTATCATAAGGATCAGGACGATAAAGTGAAAACACCTGAAAAGCTATTTGAACTGTATCTGAAATCTGTTGGCCGGGGTGGTTGCCTTGATCTAGGACTTGCACCTGACACCAGGGGCTTGTTGCACCAGAATGACGTGGCTTCGTTAACGGCATTTGGGAACATGCTTGAAACGACTTTTGGAAATGACCTGGCTAAGCAGTCGTCCCTTAAAAAAGGGAGTCCGGCTTTGATCGATAACAACAGATATTCATACGCTGCGGGAAATGAATTCACCATGGAGTGGAACGAAGAAAAGGAGTTTGACCTGATCAGGATCAGGGAGAACATTAAACTTGGGCATCGTGTTGAAGAATGGGTAGCCGAAGGCTGGGTAAATGGCGGATGGAAAGAACTGACCCGGGCAACCAGTGTAGGAAGTGCCAGAATCATGCATTTTCCGGCAGTTAAGACAAGCAAACTACGCATCAGGATCACCAAATCCCCTGTAATTCCTGCGCTCAGTGAAATAGGCGTTTTTAAGAAAGCTTGAATGTCCAATAATAATTGCCTGCCATGAAATTTATCATCATCTTTTTTCTGATTTTTTTCTCCTTTCCTGGTTATGCTCAGAAAAATTATTTGCAGGAGACAGCCGCGCAAAAAGACGCGCGGATGCAGTGGTGGCGGGACGCTACTTTCGGCATGTTTATCCACTGGGGTGCCTATGCTGTACCTGCGGGCGAATACCACGGTAAAGAAGTAAAGGGAGTCGGGGAATGGATATTGCATTCGGCGAACATCCCTACTGCAGAATACGAGGGCTTTGTAAAACAATTTAATCCCACTTCCTTCAATGCTGTTGAATGGGTCAGTATAGCCAAACAGGCCGGGATAAAATATATCGTGATCACATCCAAGCACCACGACGGTTTCTGTCTCTGGGATAGTAAGGTGACGAGTTATGATATCATGGATGCCAGTCCATTCAAAAGAGATATTTTGAAAGAACTGTCCGATGCCTGTAAGGCTGCCGGAATAAAGATGTGCTTTTATCATTCTATCATGGACTGGCACCAGCCGGATGCTGAGAGTAAAAAAGAGTATGGCCATCAGCATTCAGCAAATCCAAACTGGGCCACTTATCGTGACACCTATTTAAAACCGCAACTGGCCGAGTTGGTCAAAAAATATGATCCTGCTGTGCTATGGTTCGATGGAGAATGGATCCCGGAGTGGACGGAAGAACAGGGGAAGGACTTATACAATTTCTTAAGGAATCTAAAACCCGATCTGATCATCAACAACAGGGTGGGTAAAGGCAGGTCAGGTATGCAAGGCATGAATACCTATAAAGATGCAGCGGGTGATTTTGGCACGCCTGAACAGGAAATTCTGGAAGGCACTTCTGATACCGACTGGGAAAGTTGTATGACGATGAACGACACCTGGGGCTTCAAGAAAACGGATCATAATTGGAAATCGGCCAAAATGCTGATCGACAACCTGGTTGATATTGCCGCAAAGGGTGGGAACTACTTGCTGAATGTAGGTCCAACAGCAGAAGGGTTGATTCCCGGGCCAAGTGTTGAAAGGCTTAAAGAGATTGGAAAATGGCTGGATATCAATAAAGAAGCCATCTATGCCACCAATAGCAGGAAACAATACAAAGAGGGCGATAATATTAAATTCACCCTGAGCAAAGATGGGACTGTCACCTACGCCATTGTGAATGCGGAGAGAGGAGCACAAATTGTGTTGACATCAGTGAAACCAGCCAAAGGTTCCAAGATCAATATGCTGGGCGTTAAAAGTCCCCTGATCTGGAAGGAACAGGATGGAAAGGTGATTGTTAATCTGCCGCTTAAACTGCCGTCTGAGTATGCTGTGACGTTAAGGATCAGGAACAGTTGATCGCTTATTTCGCCTGCATCGTTCGCTACAGAATTTTACTTTGTCCCAGTTGAGCTCCCATTTTTTTCTCCAGGAAAAGGGGCGGTTACAACCGGGACAAATTTTTTGAGGCAGGTTTGACTTGGAAACGTTTTTCAAACTTATTACTTCAGGTAATCCAGCGTCAGGTTCAACATGGCTTTTACGCCGATCTTGAGACTGCTCTCGTCTATAATAAAGTCGGGCGTGTGGTGCGATGGTTGGTCTTTTGCAACGGTCCCTTTAGGTGCGCCACCTAAAAAGATAAATAGCCCGGGAACCTTCTCCTGGAAAAATGAGAAATCTTCTGCTCCGGTATCTGGTGGAACGAGCACTGCATTTTTTTCACCCACCGTGCGTTGAAGTGTGGGAAGCATTTTAGCAGTGAGCGCCACATCGTTGAATGTAACGGGGTAGTGACTTTCAAAAGGGATATTGATTTGTGCAGTGGCGCCCGCGGCTTCTGCCGTCTTCGTAACAATTTGCCTAACCCGGCTGATGATCATTTTTTCATCTTCAGGGGTAAGTGCGCGGAGGGTTCCCAACATCTCCACTTCTTCGGGAATGATATTGGAACGCACGCCACCATGAATCGAACCGATGGTAACTATCCCGGGATTTTCAGTGATGTTTAGATTTCTGCTTACGATGGTTTGAAGACTATTGATGATCTGCGCAGAAACAACGATCGGGTCGATGGACGACCAGGGCGAAGCACCATGTGCCTGTTTGCCTTTTATTACGATCTTCATATCATTAACGCTGGCCATCGTTCCGCCAGGTCTGTACGTGATCTTGCCCGTTTCTATCTGGGCATCGATATGAAGTCCGAAAACCACATCCACCTTCGGATTGTCCATTACGCCTTCTTTGATCATTTGCTCAGCTCCGCCTTTTTCGCCCAGCGGCACTCCTTCTTCGGCTGGTTGGAAAATGAATTTCACGGTGCCCTTCAGGTCCTTTTTCATACCCGCTAATACTTCGGCAACGCCCATCAGGATGGCTACATGGGTATCGTGTCCGCAGGCATGCATCACACCCACTTCACGACCGTTATACTGGGTCTTTACTTTGGAAGCAAAGGGAAGTGGCACCCTTTCCGTTACCGGCAGGGCATCCATATCTGCGCGAAGAGCTACAACAGGCCCGGGCTTTCCACCTTTCAAGACTCCTACAACGCCGGTTGTGGCAACACCAGTTTTGACCTCAATGCCTAAAGCCCGCAAATGCTTTGCGACCAGATCAGCGGTCCTCGTCTCCCGATTGCCAAGTTCAGGGTGTTCGTGAATATCCCTTCTCCAGGCAATGACTTTAGTCTCCATTTGGTCAGCTAACTGGGAAACTTTAATGATATCAGTTTGGGCAGTTGCGGCTACAGAAAAAAGGCAACATAGGAGGGAGATGTACTTCATTATTACGGTTTATTAAAAGCAAATTAATCCTTATTTGAACATGTCCCTAAGGGCGAGCATATGAATGTTGGCATCTTTAGAAGTGATGATCCCCGTTCTGGGCCTGTCAAGGTCAAGGATCATAAAAATCGCCATGCTGATCATGATCGTAAACGATATGGAGATGACCCAATCGTTTTTTGCTCCGCCGGAATATCCAAGTATGAACGATGAGGTCAGTGATAACTTCTTGAATTCGCTCCGCATGGGATTTCGTAGACTGTCGGGGTAAAGGTCGGCCCGAAGAATGGCTGTTCCAATGTCGTTTGCTTCCTGAATTACCATATCAATGCATTTATCGTGCCGGGCACTACTCATGCCGGAACAGCCGTTATCTCCAGTGAAGAATGCTGAGTAAGAAAAGAAGGAGAATACATGTTTGCCGGTTAAAATAAGTTATACTTTTTTTTCTAAATTCAATACTATTGCATCGATTTAGCAAAGAATGATCAAGAAAGATAAAGTATTTGAGCTAAAAAGGCAGGTAACGGCTGCTGAGATTGACGATTTGAATCATGTAAACAACGTGGTATACTTGCAGTGGATTCAGGAGATCGCAAATGCGCATTGGTTTCAGCTCTCAACACCTGAACAGCGGGAGAGCATTGCCTGGGTAGTGATCAGGCATGAGATAGATTATCATAAATCGGCCCGGTTGAACGATCTGGTCACTATTCGCACCTGGGTGGGAAAAACGGAAGGTTTCAGGTCCGTCAGGCACGTTGAGGTCCTGAATGCAGAAGGCTTTAAGATCCTTTCATCCAATACCACTTATTGCCTGATCGATCCCAAAACCTTCAGGCCCATGAAAATGACCCAGGAGATCAAGGATAGTTTGACCAATTATTCCTGATCAGGACTTCTTTCGATCTGCCATCACCAGTACAATTCCGGCAATGGTGACCAGTCCGCCCGCATATAAGGGCCAGTTCACCGATTGCCGTTCTTTTTTATTGATCTCTAAAGGTCCAAGGTCCACCACTTTTTTTTGCGTAGTAAAGCTGATTCCCCTGAAAATGAGCATCGCCAAACCGGCTATGATCAAAACGATTCCTATTGTTCTCATATTTTTATAACTCTTGTATAAATTCCATGCCGTGAGCAGTAACTTTAGGCATGCGCCTCTTATTCCTACTTGTGCTGCTGACATCCGAAATTGCTTTTTCCCAAGACTATGTCACCTATAAAGTGGAGCCGGGCGAGAAAGTGACTGCAGCCTTACCGGTTACCGTGAAGTACAGTTATGCGCAATTCCAACCCGGCACGGTTTATTTCAGGGATGGGAAGGCAAGCCGTGCAAATTTGAATTACAGTCACCTGTTTGGGCAAATGCAATTCTTAAAAGGGGCCGATACTTTATATCTGGATCGGGTTGAAGACGTGAACTATATCGCTGTGGAGAACGATAGTTTTTATTACCAAAACAAGATATGGGTAAGGCAATTCGCAAGTGCAGCAAAGATCAGGCTTGCGGAGCACAGGGTATTGGACTTTGCGAATCAGGAGAAATTAGGACCTTATGGTGGTAAAAGCGCGGGCTCCGTTGAAATGGTACAAAGCATCGATGTTCCGGGAGTTATTGACAAGAGTTATACGGCTCGGGAAGTGCTGTTTTTCATAGAACGCAACAGTTATTATTTTTCCGACAAGTTTGGGCGCTTTTATCTGGCCAATAAAAAAAATATCGTGGACATGTTTGGTAAGGCTAACACCGGCATCGAAAAATACCTGGTAACCAATAAGCCGGATTATACTCGGCGGGAAGACATGTTAACACTGTTGGATTACCTGGCAAAAAGTCAATGAGTAATTTCTACTTTATTTCCGTTAATGTCCATATTTCTCCCCTGCAGTAATAGCAACAGGCAGGATGTTTTGCTTAGGTGGCAGGGGACAGGTAGCGAATTCAGTGAATGCACAAGGCGGGTTGATGGATTTGTTGAAGTCAAGCATGGTATATCCATTTTTGTCTGGCATTGAGGCGTACAAATATCGGCCGGAAGGGTAGGTTGTTGAACCACTGGTCTCGTCGCCAAATATGATAAAGAGCTGGTCGCCTTCAGTGGTAGTCTCCAGGCTGTATGATTTACCCTGCAGCTCAAAAACGAGTTTTCCCGGAGACGGGTGTTCACTCGTTTGTCCGAGTACGTTAGTGATGATGAGTCCGCCAGATTCTTTCCGGGCACTCAGCCGGGCCTGGACTTTCCAGCTACTGTCAGCCGGATACCGTGGAATGGGCTTAAACTGATGAATAGCCGGGCTTTTAAGATCCCGAAGCCTGATCCCGTATTTGTCGTCGCTTCTTTTAATGTTCCATCTCAGATTGCCTGATGAGCATACAGGAAGGGTTGTCCAGTCTTTTTGATAAATGATAGCTGAGCCTTTTTTCTTTCCGTCTACAAGCACGTTGGCGTTTGGATTTGGGATAAGGGTGACTGAACCGTTACGGAGTTCAATGTATCCTGCTTTACCTGCAATGGTTCCTGGAGGGAAAACAATATCGTTTGAAGGATCTGCACCAAAACTGTTTCGGCCTTCTGCAAGCCACAGAAGGCCTGCGAGATTTACCCAGCCGGTATCAGAGATCAGAAAAGCATAGCGAACACTGTCCCATTGCTGGATTTCCTTTTGATATGTATACTGTGCCTCACTGCCCGCAGAAATTAATAATGCCATTAAAAGGGGAGCCAGGAACTTGTTCATGGCGGCAAGTTAAATCAAAACAATTATCAAGAGGTAACCGGGCAGGGTTGAGATTTTATGTGGCGAATTCAGGATAACTTTGGCCAATGGAAATTGGTATTTGCAGTTTTGCAGACGTCGGCACACATCCTGTCAGTAAAGAGACGATCGACCCTTACCAGCGACTTAGAAACCTGATCGAAGAAATTGAACTGGCCGATCAGTTGGGCCTGGATGTTTTTGCAGTTGGTGAGCACCATCGGCCGGACTATGCGGTTTCTTCTCCCGCGGTAGTATTAGCTGCTGCTGCAGAAAAAACAAAAAATATCAAGCTTTCCAGTGGCGTAACGGTGTTGAGTTCTGATGATCCGGTTCGTGTATTTCAACAGTTCGCAACAGTTGATTTATTGTCGGGAGGGCGCGCCGAGATCATGGCAGGCAGGGGTTCTTTCATAGAATCCTATCCGCTGTTTGGATATGATTTGGAGGATTATGATGCCCTGTTCTCTGAGAAATTGGAAATGCTGATTAGGCTTAACGAGCATGAGATCGTGAATTGGAAAGGCAAACACACACAGACCATTGCAAACCGAGGTGTTTATCCAAGGCCCTTCCATAAAAAATTACCCATTTGGGTAGCTGTGGGAGGAACCCCGGAATCGGTTGTCAGGGCAGCAACATTCGGCCTACCCATGACCCTGGCCATTATCGGTGGTGCTCCGGCCCGTTTTGCCCCATTTGCAAAATTGTATAAAGACCTGTATGGCGAGGCGAAACATCCTGCAGAAGAATTCGGTCTTTGTATCAACTCACATACATACATAGCCGAAGATTCTAAACAAGCCCGTGATGAGTTTTTCCCATCTTACGCAGAAGTGATGACCCGTATTGGCAAGGAGAGGGGCTGGCAGGGGATGACGCGGCAACAATTCGATGCCTCAACATCTAATCAGGGAGCCTTACTGGTGGGTAGTCCACAACAGGTGGTGGATAAAATTCTCTATGAATATGAATTGTTCGGGAACACCCGCTTTCTTGCGCAGATGAGCGTTGGCGCATTGCCACATAAGGAAGCCATGAAATCTATCGAGCTGCTGGGCACAAGGGTTGCCCCCGAGGTGAAAAAACATACCGCTTCAAAATAAAACACACCAGGTTCTATCTGTCTCTGTGAATGTGCAAATTTAAGAAATCGATTTCTTAAGCATATTTCGTATAAAACGATTTAGTATTATAAATTCAAATACATTTAGTAGCTTAAGATGATCAATTTCATTTCCCCGATACTTTGAGATTGTTTAACCCAAACTAACAAATAATGAAAAAAGGACTGCTATTTTCATTCCTGCTTTGTCTGATGGCAGGATTATCCATGGCCCAGACCCGCCAGGTCTCGGGTCAGGTTATCAATCAAACTTCAAATGAAAATCTTTCCGCTGCCAGTGTTACCCTAAAGGGCTCGAACAAAGGCGTAGTAGCTAATGCAGAAGGTAAATTTACCATTGCTGTTCCTGAAAAAGGAACTGCCGTGCTCGTCATTAAGTCCGTTGGCTATGCGAGCCAGGAAGTTGACGTGACCAATGAAAGCAATGTTGTGGTTAAACTGGCACAAGAGTCTGCGGTGTTGGAAGATGTAGTGGTTGTTGGTTATGGAGAGCGAAGAAAAAAAGACGTAACGGGAGCAGTCTCCCAGGTGCAGGCTAAAGATATCGTGAGAGGTAATCCAATCCTTGCGGCTAAGGCGATACAGGGCCAGGTTGCTGGCGCAACAGTTACCAAGGCCAGTAACAGACCCGGTGCACCATACAGCATCACCATCAGGGGGGAGAACACCGTTAATAATTCCACACAGCCTTTATATGTGATCGATGGTTTGATGGGCGGCGACCTCAATACCATTAATCCAAATGATATTCAAACAATCGATATCCTGAAAGATGCATCTTCTACAGCCATTTATGGTGCCCGTGGAGCAAACGGAGTGGTGATCGTTACTACCAAGAAAGGGATCTCCGGAAAGCCGAGAGTAAATTACGATGGCTATGTGGGTTTTAAACAATTGGCCCATGTACCCCAGCTTCGTACAACTGCCCAGTTCTATAAATTGAATTACACTGATCGGTTGGCAGCAGGATTGCCAGCTACCGTGTTCACCATTGCAGAGCAGGCAAATATTGACGCTGGTAAAACTACAGACTGGGTAGACCTTATTACAGATCCGGGCCTTCAGACCAGCCATACCATAAGTGTTTCTGGTGGCAGTGACAGAACTACTTATCGTTTCTCCGGTGGTTATTTAAATGAGGAAGGTAACGTAAGGTATACCGGTTTCAAAAGATATAATGTGAGTGCGGGATTGGATAGCAAGCTCAGTGAACGCTTTAAGGTTGGTTTTTCATCTTATCTAACCTATAGTGACCAAAACTGGGGTTCACAAGAATCATTAAGAAATGCATTTCGCGCCAGGCCAATGGGTACGATCTATTACGCTGATATCGCCAATCCAAGCCAGAATTCAGAACTCAATGTGGATGGCTACGCATTCTGGATGGGAATAAACGATAAGCAGGTGGGCAATCCTTTGTTGGATATTGAACCGGTGAATTCAAGGTTGCAGGCCACCACTTCAACCATCATGACCAATGCATATGTTGATTTCGAGATATTAAAAGGACTAAGTTTCCGTTCATCCGTTTCAGGATCTTATTCAGCACGCCGCTCGGGTGACTGGAGGGGTAAATGGTCGAAATCTCAAATCGGCAACCTGCCAACTGCGAGAGTGGATAATTTTACTTCCGGCAACTATACCATTGATAATTTCCTTACTTACAAAAAAGACTTCGGCAAACACAAGTTTAATCTAACCGGTCTGCAGAGTGCCTATTATCAGCGTGATGAGGCCTATTTCACAGCCGTGAAAGATCTTCCGTACAATTCATATTGGTATGCCTTAAATACTGGCACCATTACTTCGCAGGGCAGTTCGCTGACAGAACGTTCATTGCTTTCATTTATGGGAAGGCTGAACTACTCGTATAACGACAAATACATGTTGACACTTACCGGTCGTTCAGACGGAGCGTCGCAGCTTGCGGAAGGAAATAAATGGGCATTCTTCCCATCAGTGGCCGTGGGTTGGAGAGTTAGTGACGAGGCTTTTATGCAGAACATCAATTTGTTCTCCAGCCTGAAACTGAGGGCCAGTTACGGCGAAGTTGGAAACTCCGGTGTTAATCCTTACACTACACAGGCTAGCCTCCTGAATACAGGCTATGATTTTGATGGTTCAGCTGCATACGGTTTTGCACCTGCCAACCTTGCCAACAAAAACCTTCGTTGGGAGAGAAGTAAGGAGCTGAACTTCGGTGTTGACTTTGGCATTCTGAAAAATCGTGTAACCGGTTCAGTGGAGGTTTACGATCGTAAAACAGTGGATCTTATCCTCAATCAAAAAATCCCAACCGTTTCTGGTTTCAACCAGGTCATTGCCAACGTAGGTGAAATACAGAATAAAGGAATCGAGATCACCCTGAATACGGTAAATATTGCAAAGAAGAATTTTGGCTGGTCAAGCACGGTCACTTTTACGAAGAATAATAATAAGTTGTTGGAATTGTACGGTGACGGTCAAAAAGTGGATAAAGGAAACCTGTTATTTGTAGGCTATCCCATCAGGGCCAACTTCGATTATAAATTCAATGGTATCTGGCAACTCGCTGATTCCACATTGGCAAAAAGTTATGGCCAGGTGCCTGGAGCTGTGCGGGTTGTTGATCAGAATAAAGACAATACCATCTCTTCTTCCAATGCCATTGATGACCGGGCTATCCTGGGCACACAGTTACCGAACTGGCTGCTGGGCATGACCAATCGTTTTAATTACAAGAATTTCGATCTTTCTTTTTTCATTTATTATCGTAACGGTACGCAGTACAGGAATTCGACACTGGCTGGAACTTTTGGTGAAATTGGAAGTCGTTATAACTCACTCTCTGAGTTAAACTACTGGACGAAAGACAATCCTTCCAATACATTTTTCTCGCCGTTTGTATCCAATCCCTACCGTAGTGCTGTCTTCTATCAGGATGCCAGCTTCCTGAGGGTATCAGACATTACCGTGGGCTTTACATTGCCGAAGAAAACCCTGGATGGACTGAAAATATCTTCAGCCCGTTTCTATGCGCAGGTGATGAACCCGTTCTTGTTTACCAAGTATACAGGATTTGACCCTGAATTCAATTCTGCGATCTTTCAGGATGATGTTCCTTCCGCTACTTTCCTTGTGGGCATAAATCTGAGTTTCTAAATCTAATTAAAACGAACAAACATGAAATCTGTTTTTAATATAAAGTTTGCCAGTTTGATCATTGCTGTAGGAAGCATGCTCACCGTCAGTTGTTCAAAGGAGTTTTTGGTGGAAGAGCCCATTACCACACTCACCACAGATGTGTATTATAAAACAGCTGCGGGATTTGAGGATTTGGTTAAGTCGTGCTACCCGCTGCTAAGAAATATCCACCAGTCACGCCAATTGGTGTTGACTGGTACGGATCTGTTTTCGCCTGGTGGGTATAACGATCCGAAATTTGCAAGTGCTCCCGCCAACGCTGGTGCTCTGACCCAATATGACGCAGGGCTGAATCCAACGCTCGGCGATTTTGGCAGTCTTTGGACCCTGCTTTACGCCGAGATCGGAAGAACAAACACCGCAATAGATCGTGCCGTAAATATCACTGATATGGCAGATGCCCTGAAAGCCACCAGGGTTTCTGAGGCGAAATTCCTGAGGGCCTTATCGTATTTCTACCTGGTGCAGCAGTGGGGTGATGTCCCCATGCCGTTGACTGAAACCAAATCGGCCAGCAAAGAAGCGGTTCGCATACCTTCTGCGGATATTTATAAGCAAATCATTGCTGATTTGTTGGATGCAGAGGCAAAGCTGCCAGTAACAGCTTCTAACTATGGACGGGTAACAAAAGGTACAGCTCAGTTCCTGCTCTCAAAAGTTTATCTGACCCGGGGCTGGAATTTTAAAGGTGCATTGGGCGGTTCAAATGCTGATTTCAACCAGGCCCTCATATACGCGGATAGGATTATTGATGCATATCCGTTGGCCCCAAATTACCGCGATCTGTTTCCTAAGAGATCTGAGAATCCGCTTACGCAGTATACGGGCGCACAGAACGATAAGAATCCTGAGATCATCTTTGCGGTGCAGTGGGGTACTGATGTGCTGACCAACAAAACAGATGCTGCATTTCTTCCTATTGATCAAGCCGGAGGAAATAATCTGCATTCTGTTTTTAGTGGCAGCGGCGAAGGGTTTCCAGGTACAAAGGGTAGAACAAGCGATTATAATCGTGCTCTCGGTATTTATCCCTTAGGGCCTGCAATCTTCAGGCTCTATGATCCTGCAAAGGATATCCGCTATGATCATAATTTCCTTGAAGTAGGATATGCGCTCCAGGCTGTGACTGGTTTCAGGCCTCTTCCGCTGGTTAATCCCGCGTTGAGGATCGACATCAAAGCGGGTGATACTGTGGTGTATTATCGCCCATGGAACAAGCCCGCAACAACCCTCGCTGAAAGGGGAGTCGATGTCGGTGGTACAAAAAAATACTCGGTCATCAATGGTGATGAATGGGGCGGTGGTTACAACATTATAAATGGTGTTGCTGCCAGCGGTTTCCCTTCAGGAGAGCCCCACATGTGGAAATTTTGGCAGCCAAATATTCCCTATGGTGACGCGTTCGGAACATTTAATGAATCTATTTTCCGTTCTGCTGAAGCATACCTGATCGCCGCGGAAGCTATCGTTAAGGGCGCTACCGGTGGCAAGCTGGGTGGTGCTGATGTGTATTACAACAAAGTACTTGACCGGGCCCTGGGTACGGCAAGTGGCACTGACGCTAAGTGTGCGAAATTTCCTGAGAACATTAGATCATTGGAAGAAGTTTCTTATCGCGCCACGCCCGGTAATGTAACTGTGGACCTTATCCTTGACGAAAGGGCAAGGGAATTGCTGGGTGAGTACGACCGCTGGTTCGATCTTAAAAGGACGGGCAAACTCATCGAACGAGTGTTGAAGTATAATCCCTGGGCGGCAAAAAGCAACACCATTAAAGATATCCATTACCTAAGACCAATTCCTCAAAGTGAAATAGATCTTTCATTCCCAGCCATGTCACAGAATCCCGGCTACTAATATGCAATTATAGAAAAGGGTTTGCGCAGAAATATGTTCCTATATGCTGAGCAAACCCTTTTCTTATTAAGTTTCATAAATCTTTTCAGAAAGATGACGAATTTAAAAATATGGACTGGCCTGCTTAACAATACCTTCATTGGAAAGAGCCAATCGTTCAGAATAATATTGCTATCCTTCGTGCTGGTTTTGTTTTATCATTCTACACTATTTGCGCAGCAGAAGAACAGACTGCCGAATATCATTTACATACTGGCCGATGATCTCGGATACGGTGACGTCTCCGTTAATAATCCTCAGGGAAAAATCAGTACCCCTCATATTGATGGCCTGGCCAGGCAAGGAATGCGTTTCACAGACGCACATACCACTTCCTCTGTTTGCACACCCTCGCGATATTCAATTCTCACTGGCCGTTATCCCTGGCGTAGCAGGCTGCCCATTGGCGTGTTACGCGGTTATAGCAGAACCTTAATCGAAGATGACCTGCCGACAGTGGCGAATCTCTTAAAAACAAAATCTTATCAAACAGGTGTGGTGGGCAAATGGCATTTAGGTCTTGATTGGGTTCCCAAAGAAGCCCATAAGGATTCCCTGAAAAACAGTCTTTTCGGTATCCTGGACGAAATGAAACCGGATCAGATCAATTTTGAAAAAGCCCCCTTAAAAGGACCGCTTACCCAGGGCTTTGATTACTCTTTTGTATTGCCGGCTTCACTGGACATGCCTCCTTACTGTTACCTGGAAAATGATCGACTGACTGAAATACCCACAGGGTATACCCATGGTAATAAACTGGAATCCGGTTACACCGGACCGTTTTGGAGAGAAGGCCTTATGTCGCCTTCATTTGATTTCTACAACGTGCTGCCTTTCTTCACAAGCAAGGCCGGAGACTTCATTCGCAAACAGGCGAAATCAGAGAACCCATTCTTTCTATACTTCCCAATGCCCGCTCCGCATACCCCCTGGGTTCCTGTGCCCGGCTATCGCGGCACTTCTAAAGCAGGGGAGTATGGTGATTTTGTGCAGCAGGTTGACGCCTCAGTTGGCAAACTATTGTCCTTGTTGGACAGCCTTGGTCTCTCTGAGAACACGATGATTGTTTTTACCAGTGATAACG
>JANMHK010000279.1:0-10789 GCA_031375135.1 Sphingobacteriales bacterium
CTGTGAAGCTACTCCACATACTCCGAACAGTGCCATCATCATTCCGGATATCATACCTAGCGTCCGCAAGCGCAAGATCCTTGCGCAGGAAACGTACCCGCTCCACACGCAGTGTGCGGGTACCCGGACTGGTAGCCGAGCTTTCCAGCATGCCCTTTACTGCCGACTGTAAACCATAACGCCACTCTCCCGTGGAAACCAGCTGGTCAATATCCGCCGTGAGGTTCTGTTTCAGCAGCATAGTATCCCGGTTTTCGCGCGCCAGCGAATAATTGTCGACCAGTTTATAAATGGCTTTTGTTTGATCGTCTTGTGCAGCTGCAGACAAGTTGATGATGAACAAGCCCGCCAGCAGAAAAAATTTGGGTAACATAAATGACATTTAAAGCTGTAGAAGTATTAAGATCCTTCTTAAAAATATATCATTCGCACATAGGAAAAGCCTGAAATCTCCCGCCCCTATCTTTCAAACAAAACACTGTTTTCACTGTTGTTTGACCATAACGCCAAATGGACCTGTCAGGGCTGGCGTTTGGGAAATATTCTTGTATCGACACATAAATTTGCTTCATGAAGGCAGGATGTTAACCGGACTGCATTAATTTTACGTTCTCAAAACCGTCTAATCATTTTTATAATATGGAAACCAACGAATCTCACGGAACAACAGCTTACCAGGTGAATAGCGAAGCAAAATGCCCTTTTACCGGAAGTACCCACAAGCAAACTGCAGGTGGCGGTACCAGAAACCGCGACTGGTGGCCAAATCAATTGAAATTGAACATCCTGCGCCAGCACTCTTCCCTGTCCAACCCCATGGGTGAATCTTTTGATTATGCAAAGGAGTTCAACTCACTGGACCTGAACACGTTAAAAAAAGATATTATTGATGTACTCACTACATCGCAAGACTGGTGGCCGGCAGACTATGGCCATTACGGTCCTTTTATTATCCGCATGGCCTGGCATAGCGCCGGTACTTATCGGATCGCCGATGGCCGTGGCGGTGGTGGCACGGGTACCCAACGTTTTGCGCCATTGAATAGCTGGCCCGACAATGCAAATCTTGATAAGGCCCGCCTTTTGCTTTGGCCGGTGAAGAAGAAATACGGCAAGAAGATTTCATGGGCGGATTTGATGATACTCGCTGGCAACTGCGCGCTGGAATCCATGGGCTTTAAGACTTTTGGATTTGCCGGCGGTCGTGAAGATATCTGGGAACCCGAAGAAGATGTTTACTGGGGTTCTGAAAAAGAGTGGCTGGGTGACCAGCGTTACACCGGTGACCGGGATTTGGAGAATCCACTGGCAGCAGTGCAAATGGGACTGATTTATGTAAACCCTGAGGGTCCTAACGGGAAACCTGATCCCCTGGCTTCAGCCCGCGATATCCGTGAGACATTCGGACGTATGGCGATGAATGATGAAGAAACCGTAGCTCTTATAGCAGGTGGTCACACATTCGGCAAAACTCATGGCGCCGCTGATCCGAGCAAATATGTGGGAAAAGAACCTGCCGCAGCTGGTATTGAAGAGCAAAGCCTCGGCTGGAAAAATACTTATGGAACGGGCAATGCGGGCGATACCATTACCAGCGGTCTCGAAGGTGCCTGGACCACCACCCCAACCCAGTGGAGCAATAACTATTTTGAAAATCTTTTTGGATTCGACTGGGAACTGACCAAGAGCCCTGCTGGCGCTTTCCAGTGGAAACCTGCAGCCGGCGCTGGTTCCGGCACCGTACCCGATGCGCATGACCCTGCGAAGCGTCATCAGCCTACGATGCTGACTACCGATATTGCCTTGAAAGTTGACCCCGCTTATGAGAAAGTGTCCCGGGATTTCTTTGAACACCCCGACAAGCTTGCAGATGCTTTCGCAAGGGCATGGTTTAAATTAACCCACCGTGATATGGGACCCCGTACCCGTTATCTGGGCCCGGAAGTTCCTGCTGAAGAATTGATCTGGCAAGACCCTATTCCAACACCTGACTACGCGATCATCGATGAGCAGGATATCGCCCAATTGAAATCAAATATCCTGGCAACAGGACTCTCTGTATCTAAGCTGGTATCTACCGCATGGGCATCTGCATCTACTTTCCGCGGTTCTGATAAAAGAGGTGGTGCTAACGGCGGACGGTTAAGGCTTTCTCCTCAGAAGTTCTGGCAAGTGAATAACCCCGTCCAACTTTCCAACGTGCTCGCTGCACTGGAAGGTATACAGGCCGCATTCAATAACAGCCAGACCAATGGAAAGAAAGTTTCCATGGCCGATCTGATTGTTTTGGCAGGATGTACCGGTATTGAACAGGCAGCAAAAACTTCCGGTCTTGATGTGAAGGTTCCCTTTACACCAGGTCGCGCTGACGCAAGCCAGGAACAAACGGATGTTGATTCGTTTGCGGTGCTGGAACCCAATGCGGATGGTTTCCGTAATTATATGAAAACCAAATACACGCTTTCTGCAGAAGAATTGTTGCTGGACAAGGCGCATTTATTGACCCTTACAGCACCTGAGATGACGGCGCTTATGGGTGGATTGCGTGTGTTGAATACCAATTTCGACCAGTCACAGCATGGTGTGTTCACCGAAAACCCAGGCACTTTGAGCAACGACTTCTTTGTGAACCTGCTTGATTTCGGAGTTACCTGGAATGCCAGTTCAGATGCCCAGGATGTATTTGAAGGCCGTGACCGTAAAACAGGTCAGCGGAAATGGACAGCAACCCGTGTTGACCTGATATTTGGATCGAACTCAGAACTTCGCGCCATCGCTGAATTATATGCATGCGAGGATTCAAAACAGAAGTTCGTGAACGATTTTGTTGCAGCCTGGAACAAGGTGATGAACCTGGACCGTTTCGATCTGGCTTAATCGTTTCATTTTAATACCAAAAAAGGGAAAGTGACTTTTACGTCACCTTCCCTTTTTTTTAGCCTCATCATCCAATGCAAAACAAAAGGCCGGCGAAATCAATCACCGGCCTTCTTATGAATAGTTATCGTGTTCTTTACTTCACTTCCTCGAACTCAGCATCCGTTACATTCTCAGAAGCACCTTGCTCTTGCTGAGGACCACCTGCTTGTTCACCGCCTGGAGCACCACCCTGGGTTGCATTGTACATCTCTGAACTTGCCGCCATCCATGCATCATTCAATGCCTTGGTCTGTGTTTCCACAGCTGCTAGGTCCTGCTGCTTATGGGCTTCTTTCAGGCTGTTCAGCGCTGCTTCAATCGGTGCTTTCTTATCGGCCGGAACCTTATCACCAAACTCTTTCAATTGTTTTTCAGTTTGGAAGATGAGACCATCCGCAGCATTCAGTGTTTCAATGCGCTCACGTTCTGCTTTATCTGTAGCCTCGTTTGCCTTGGCTTCGTTCTTCATTTTCTCGATCTCCTCTTTGGTCAGTCCGCTACCTGCCTCGATCCGAATCTTCTGCTCTTTGCCAGTGCCTTTATCCTTAGCGCTTACATTCAGCATGCCGTTTGCATCGATATCAAAAGTGACTTCGATCTGGGGCATACCACGTGGAGCAGGAGGAATATTGTCAAGGTTGAAAATACCTAATGTCTTGTTGTGGTTGGCCATGGGCCTTTCGCCTTGCAACACATGGATCTGAACCCCGGGCTGATTATCAGAAGCTGTTGAAAATGTTTCTGACTTACGGGTAGGGATAGTTGTATTTGAAGGTATCAGTGCTGTCATCACACCACCCAGTGTTTCAATACCCAGGCTTAATGGTGTTACGTCGAGCAACAATACATCTTTCACTTCTCCTGTAAGTACGGCGCCCTGTACAGCTGCACCGATGGCCACAGCTTCATCCGGGTTCACACTTTTATTAGGCTTCTTGCCAAAGAATTTTTCAACGATTTCCTGTACTTTAGGAATCCTGGTAGAACCTCCAACAAGGATCACTTCATCGATCTGGGATGCATTCAAACCAGCATCTTTCAACGCTTTTTCGCAAGGCTTAAGACAGCGTTCAAACAGACTGTCGGCAAGCTGTTCAAATTTCGCCCTGGATAATTTCTTCACCAGATGTTTAGGAACGCCATCGATAGCGGTGATATAAGGAAGGTTGATCTCAGTTTCTGATGAAGATGACAATTCAACCTTTGCTTTCTCAGACGCTTCTTTCAACCGCTGCAGCGCCATGGGATCTTTCCTTAGGTCCACATTTTCTTCTTTCCTGAATTCTTCTGCGATCCAGTCCATGATCACTTTGTCAAAATCATCACCACCCAGGTGAGTATCGCCATTGGTTGATTTTACTTCAAACACGCCTTCGCCAAGCTCAAGGACAGAGATATCAAACGTTCCACCACCAAGGTCAAAAACGGCGATTTTGGAATCATGCATTTTCTTGTCAAGACCATAGGCAAGGGCTGCCGCGGTAGGCTCGTTGATGATCCTGCGCACGTTCAGTCCTGCGATCTCGCCGGCTTCTTTGGTGGCCTGGCGCTGCGCATCGTTGAAATAGGCAGGTACAGTCACAACCGCCTCGGTCACTTCCTGTCCGAGATAATCCTCAGCCACTTTCTTCATTTTCTGAAGCACCATGGCACTGACTTCCTGTGGAGTATACATTCTGCCATCTATGTCAAGCCGAACCGTATTATTGTCACCTTTTACTACTTTATAGCTCCAATGCTGCATTTCCTCGGATACCTCATCGTGTCTGCGACCCATAAACCGCTTTACGCTCGTGATGGTATTCACCGGGTTCGTGATAGCCTGACGCTTGGCGGGATCGCCCACCTTGCGTTCTCCATTCTTCAGGAATGCCACCACTGAAGGCGTAGTCCTACGGCCTTCATCGTTTGCAATTACCGTCGGTTCATTGCCTTCCATGACCGCTACGCAGCTGTTGGTTGTTCCGAGGTCGATTCCGATAATTTTTCCCATGATTTTCTAGAATTTATGCAAACTAGGAAGCAAGTAATATGCCGAGCCACTACAATATGCTAAAATGGCAGACATTGGAACATGGGAAAGCCAGACCGGCAATGGAGGGATGAGCACGACTTGCTTCCGCCAAAGGCACTGACTTTATGACCCGTTTAAGGGCGGATCTCTGTTTTGATCTGGTTAATGACAGTCTCTGCGTGCACCCTGCTATTTTCAATAAACCATTTGTTGGTGACAGTACCGCCACAGATCACACCGGCGAGGTAGATCCCGGGTACGTTGGTCTCGAGGGTTTCGGGATTGTGACTGGGCACCAGGGCATCATCTTGCAAAACCATCTCCACGCCTATGCTTTTCAGAAAGCTGAAGTCGGGCTTGTAACCCGTCATCGCAAGTACAAAGTCATTTTTTATGGTGGTTACCCCTTCCAGGGTGGTAATGTCCACTTCATCTTCCCTGATCTCTTTCAATTCGGAATTAAAGAACGCATTAATCGATCCTTCCTTGATTCGATTTTCAATATCGGGCTTTACCCAATACTTCACATTATCCTGGATCGAACTTTCCCTGATCACCATCGTCACATCAGCTCCCTTTCGATAGGTTTCCAACGCAACATCAACGGCAGAATTAGCCGCGCCTACCACCACCACTTTCTGGTCAAAATAAAGGTGCGGCTCCTTATAGTAATGATGCACCTTGGGTAATTCTTCGCCCGGGATGTTCATGAGATTGGGAACATCATAAAACCCGGTAGCGATCACCACTGCTGCACTGTGATAAACATTCTTTGTTGTACGCACAACGAATCCATGATCGTTCCGGGTTACGGCTTCCACGTTTTCAAACAGCCGGGTGTTGATTTTCCAATGTTGTGCCACCCTTCTGAAATATTCCAGGGCTTCATCGCGAGTGGGCTTTGGGTAATGTGAGATGAATGGCACTTCACCGATCTCCAGCTTATCAGAGGTGGAGAAGAAAGTCATATTGAGCGGATAGTTGAAAACAGAATTGACAAGCGTTCCCTTATCGATCACTACATGTGATAAATGCTGCTGCTTACATGCAATGCCTGTTGCTATGCCTATTGGGCCTGCGCCCACGATCACCACATCATAGTTTTCCATACCCATTAGCGTTTGACTGAAAATGAAATTACGAACTGTTCCTTCATTAAAATTTGAAACTATAGGTTTTGCCAGCGACGGTCGGCAGATCGTACTCGAATACCTGTTTCAACGAGGGAGTGCCCGCATGCGCTTCTTTTGAAATCATCGGATCCCTGGTGACCGGGAGGTTGAAAAACGGATTCCCGTTAGCCGTTGGTGCATTTAATTTCTTTGCGCCGGCTAACATCAGTTCCTGATAGGTCCTGATCCGGCAATTTCCGCCCAGCTTTGAATACAAAGTAATTTGCTTGATCCGGCCATTCTCCCATCGCATATCGACTTCGAAACCGCCTCTGGCTTTCAATCCTTTAATGCTGCCATTTTTCCATGCAGCAGGCAATGCCGGAAGCAGATGGACCGCACCATCATGTGATTGCAGCAACATCTCGGCAATTCCCGCTGTGCAACCAAAATTTCCGTCGATTTGAAAAGGTGGATGAGCGTCGAAAAGATTGGGATAAGTGCCACCGGCATCTTTGTTCCTTCCGGCCGGGCTCAGCTGATCTACAATCATCTTATAAGCATGGTCACCATCGAGCAACCGGGCCCAACAATTCACTTTCCAACCCATTGACCATCCTGTAGACACATCGCCCCGGTAGATCAACGAAGTTCTTGCCGCCTCAAAGATCTGCGGTGTTCTGTATGGCGATATTTGGTTGCCCGGGTACAGTCCCCAGAGATGGGAAATATGCCTGTGCTTATCATTCGGATCATCCCAATCTTTCAACCATTCTTGTAACTGATTGTGCTTTCCAATTTGCATAGGTGGAAGTCCTTTTAATTTGGTTTTGATCTCTTCACCGAGCGCAGCATCTGTTCCAAGTATCGTCATTGCGGTAAGTGTATTTTGAAATAGCGAAAATACCAGCTGGTTATCCATCGTGGTACCCGCAGATGCACTAAATCCCTGGTGCGCATTTTCGGGTGAAGCAGACGGAGATACAACCCACCATCCTGTGGCCGGGTCCTTATAGAGCACATCTACAAAAAAATCACTAGCTTCCTTAAGCGAAGAATAAATAGATCTGAGATATGCAGTGTCCCCACTAAAGAGAAATCTTTCCCAAAGATGATGACATAACCATGCATTACCAGTGGGCCAAAGGCCCCATGGGCCATCAATGGCACCCGTCATCCTCCATATGTCTGTATTGTGGTGCAACACCCATCCTCTGGCACCGTAGAGCGTTTTAGCGGTTGATTGCCCGCTTACGCGAAGCTCTTTGACCAGTTGAACCAATGGAATATGCATTTCAGAAAGATTGGTCAACTCTGCAGGCCAATAATTCATCTCCAAGTTGATGTTGGTGGTATACTTACTTCCCCAGGGCGGGTCAGTATGAGGATTCCAGATCCCCTGCAAATTGGCTGGCTGGCCTCCCGGTTGGGAAGAAGAGATCAACAGATATCTTCCAAATTGAAAATAAAGGCTCACGAGTTGCGGGTCCTTTCCCTGGTAGAAATCTTCCAGTCTTTTATTAATAGGCAGTTGAACCGAGGGCGAGCTTCCTAGGTCGAATACCATGCGGTTGAAATATTTTTGATAGGCCTTTACGTGACTGCTGAGGGCATCGGGATATGGAATTTTCAATGCTTTATTTAGCGCAGCATTCGCTAAGGCAACGGCATCATTATTTAGGGTAAAGTAATTGGTAAAATTAGTGGCCATGGAAATTCGAATGACTGCCGAATTTGCGTTAGTCAGTTCCAGCGCCTTGCCATTCTGCCTCAACTTACCGCCTTCATTACTCACCAATACATTTGAGTGAACCCTGATCATTCCCGGGAGTCCATTTTTATCTGGCCCTGTTGCTGAGAGTTCAAGCCTGTTGTTATTACTGGCGCTGACCGTTCCTTGCTGTTCAGTTGATAAAGATGCCGTGAAATTAATTTTCCCTGGTTGGTCAGCAGTTAGTTTAAGGATGATCACATTGTCGGCCAGCGACGTAAAAACAGTTCTCGTGTATCGTACCCCGTTAGCCCGGTAGGTAATGGTCGCAATGGCTTTACTAATGTCCAGTTCCCGCCGCAGGTCTGAGTATGAATTATGTCCCTTAAAATCAAGGTGCAGATCCCCTACGGGTTGAAAAGGCATCCCGTGCAGTTTCTCCGCAATGAAGTTTTTATTGGCCATTTTATCCGCCGCTCCATAATCTTCAGCGTCTATAAGTTTCCGGATCTCTGCAAGTGCCTGTGGGCCAGCATTGGGGTTCGCATTCGTATAAGGACTTCCCGCCCAGAACTCGGTATGATTCAATTGTATTTTTTCTGTGGCCGGATTGCCAAATACCATGGCTCCCAAAAAACCATTACCAAGGGGCAGGGCCTCTTCCCAGATTTTTGCCGGCTGATCAAACCAGATCTTCATGGGATTGGGATCGGTTTGCTGAGCTATACATAACTGGATGGCCAGTACCTGGATAGACAGGAGCAGCATTAATTTCTTCATACGTGGAAGATAAAGATTCTTCCAGTCACTAAACGAAGATGTGCTTATCCTTAAACTTTCAACAAGCCTCGAAAACCCCGGCCTGCATAATAGGATTGTACACCGTTATGATACACGAACACCCGGCCGAATCGAAAATCACCAAACAAGGCTCCATCCAGTGCTCTCATTTCCGCAGGCGTGTTCAACCAGCTGGAAGTTTTGGTATCGAAATGTCCCAACTTCTGCAGTCCCTGGTATTGTTCCTCGTTGAGCATTTCGATGCCCATCGAAGTTGCTACATCCATGGCGCTGTTTACGGGTTTGAATTCCTTTCTGGCATCCCATGCTGCGCGATCATAACAAAGGCTTCTGCGGCCTTTCGGGCTTTCTGCGGCACAGTCATAAAAAATGTATTCACCCGTTTTCAGATCCACCCCTACTACGTCGGGTTCTCCACCGCTGGCTTCCATTTCGTGTAACGACCAAAGTTTGTCTTGCTGTTTCTCGAGCTTTGCCTGCACCTGCGCCCAATCCACGGCTTTATGTCGTTTCAAATTTTTTTCAAAACGGGCTTTCAATGTTTTGAGTAATTCATCCTGTTGCTGAGCCGATAATTTTTTACTTGATTTAGCCATGATCCGCCAATTTAAGAAGTTACAATAAGCCAATTAGCCAATGAGCCAATTAGCCAATTATTTTACCGCAGCCTTGAAGGTGAAATGCCGCTGCGTAAGATAGCTGAATACAACAACGATCATGGTGGTAAATATTTTGGCGACCGTTGGATAGAAATTAAACTGTTCCACAAATAATTTCAGGAAGATATAGTTGAGCAGAATGCAGACGGCAACCATCATGATATAGCGCACCAGTTGAACCCGGCCCCGCAATATTGAATCGTGAAACACCACGTGACGCATTAACATGAATCCTATGGGGAACGTGATCAGGAATGCAATGATAAATGCGCCTATATGCGGGCTGATCGAAACAAAAGGCAAATGAACCACCCGTTTGTCAAGGATGAAATTATAGCTGATAAAGTACAGGAAAATGTCCAGCAAGGTATTCCCGCCGCCACAAGCGAGGTAGCGGAAGGTTTTTTTATCCATGACGGAACGAAAAGGGGGATAAAAATAGTCAATGATATTTTCGAGAATCTTTACCAAACCGAGGTGACAAAGATAACAAATCAGTTGAATATATACCGGTAGGTAATATGCTTTTTGGCGAAGCTGGCCCCGGTGGCCTCATGAATAGAGAGCATTTGTTTGTTAAAATCACCCACCCATGACAGCTCCAATTCCTTATAGTGATTTGGGGGCGTGGTGTATTCCTTCAGGCGAATAAACAAAGCGGATTCCAGCCCGAACCGCTGGTACTTCTTTTTTGTACCCATGATCACAGCCCGCATGCGTTTATTTTTAACAACATGTTTATTCCATAAAAAACGAATTTTTCCGAGCAGGTCGAGTTTCCCGTTCAGTCCCTGTATGAGTTCATTCGTATCGGGAAGTATTAATACAAAAGATGCTGGCGAGCCATCCACATACGCGAACCAGATCAATTGCTCATCGATGATGGGCTTCATTTTTTCAAACGACTCCATGATGGTCGCATCCGTGATCGGCGTAAAATTTTCAAAATCAGTCCAGGCATCATTATAGATCTCTTTGAAGTCTGCCGCATACTTGTTCAGGTTCTTCACCTTCAGGTGCTCCATCGTGACGCCTGGCTTTTTCGAAACCCATTCCGCAATTTTGGTGAACCTTTCCGGAAACGGTCTGGCCCTGATCAGCTTGTTGGAGATCTGTTCATAAAGAGGCTGAAAACCGTAATGCTCAAACAGTCTTTTATAGTAAGGAGGATTGTAATTCATGCCGTAATAAGGAGATGTGAATCCTTCTACCAGTAAACCCCACCACATATCATTCTCACCAAAATTAATGGGACCATCCATGGCTTTCATCCCGCGCTCCGACAACCATTTTTTGGCCGTATCAAACAAAAGATCGGCAGCAGACTCATCAGCCGTGCATTCAAAAAAACCACAACCCCCAGTAGGCTGCTCATAATGAAAGGCTTTCTTCTTATTGATAAATGCAGCGATCCGCCCGATCAGTTTTCCCAAATCATCTCTTAAAATCCAGCGGGTACATTCCCCGTACTGATGAAAGTTATTCTTCGTGGGATCAAAAATGGATTCAATATCGCTATCCAAAGGACAGACCCATAGCGGATCTTTTTTATACAATGTTCTCGGTACATCCA
>JANMHK010000330.1:0-3200 GCA_031375135.1 Sphingobacteriales bacterium
CTTTGGGTTCATGCCTTTTTCAATCATCGACATATTTTCCCTGCTTTTAATATATACCAATCCAAAGACCAAAGCGAAAAATGACAGAGGAACTAAAATCGGAATCAATACTTCTGGGCCGTTCATAATTATCGTTTTAAAGTTGTTGTTGAGATCGTTTACTGTATATCAGACTACGCCCCAGCCGCTTAGGTTACCGAATCTCTGAATTATTTTTTAACTTGCTGACAATCAGGGCATTGACTAATTGGCTCATTGACTCATTCAGTAGTGTAACTTTCCCTGGGATATCTAATCAGCCAATCAGCCAATCAGCCAATTAGCTAATTAGCCAATGGGATCGGTAACCTTTTTTATAAACTTGTAGTCTAATAGAAGAATGAGTTCCGTTGATTCAGATATGGAGGTGATCGCCAGGATCCTTAAGGGCGATCAGCAGGCATACACGGAACTGGTAGGCAGGTATCAGCATTTTGTATTTACAATGGCGCTGAAATACTGCCAGAACCGGGAAGATGCAGAGGAAGTGGCCCAGGATATATTTGTTAAGGTGTACAGGTCATTGGCGGATTTTAAAGGCGGTGCCAAATTCAGCACCTGGCTTTACACCATTACCTATAATACCAGTGTCACTTTTCTCAGGAAGAAGAAACTGGATACCCAGTCGATAGATGACGAAAAAACATTTATGCAGCTGGAGAGTCATGAATCTTCCTTCTCAGCAAACCTGGTGGAACAAAAGACAAGGGTTCACCGGGTGAACGAAGCTATCGGACAGCTCTCCCCAGAGGATGCGCAGATCATTACCCTGTTTTATAAGGGCGATCAGAGCCTCGAAGAAATCGGCAGGGTGATGGGGATGGAAGCGAATACAATTAAAGTCAGGCTGCACAGGGCCAGGCATAAACTGAAAGAAAAATTAGAGAAAGATTATTCAACAGAAGCGATTTAATCGCAGTAACTTAAATCTGTTATTATGTATTCGAGGGAACAAATAGAGCAGCACGTTTGGGACTACATCGATGGTTCATGCACTCCGGCCGTGAAGGAAATGGTGGAGAAACTTCTTCATTCCGATCCGGATTGGAAATCTGTGTACCTCGAATTGAAAGATTTTAATACCCTGGTCAGTACCACTGACTTTGTCGAATCTCCTTCCATGCGGTTTTCTAAAAATGTAATGGAAGAAGTATCCAAACACAAAATAGCACCACCTACCCAAGCCTATATCAATAAGAAAATTGTATACGGAATTGCATCATTTTTTGTGCTCAGCATTTTATCCGGTGTCGTATACGGCATTTCCCAGATTGATTTTTCACAGGCAGGCAGCACCGCCCTTCCCCAGATTGATTTTTCAAAATATGAGATTAACTGGACACAGTATCTCAATTCTCCTTTGATGTATATGTTCCTGTTTCTCGATGTCATCGGCGGATTGCTTTTGCTCGACAGATACCTGCGCCGCAAGAACGAAAAGCTCGGCGAAACAGTCTAGTTTCTTATCTTTCGGCCATGATTCAACTCGGGCTGATACGTGAGGAAAAGATTCCAACAGATAACAGGGTGGCCCTGACCCCGGCACAATGCAAATGGATCAGGAAGAATATACCTCATGTTTCTATTACCGTTCAGAGTTCGCGGGAACGTTGTTTTTCCGATAAAGAATACCAGGCGGCAGGTATCGAAGTAAAAGAAGATCTGCAAGACTGTGATATCCTTCTCGGGATTAAAGAAGTGCCTTTTCACAAACTGATTTCTGGTAAAACCTACCTGTTCTTTTCACACACTAAGAAACTGCAGCCGGCCAATCAGAAAATGATGGAACTCATCGTGAGTAAGGGCATTACACTGATTGATTACGAATGCCTCGAACATGATGACGGCACAAGGATCATCGGTTTTGGTTTTTTTGCCGGGATCGTAGGTGCCCACAATGGCATTATGGCTTATGGTGAAAGAACAGGACTGTATCACCTGGACCGTGTTCATGAGGCCAAGAGTTTTCGTCAATTGATCCACAGTTATTTTGGATTGAAACTGCCCAATATTAAAGTTGCGGTTACCGGTTCTGGAAGGGTTGCCCACGGGGTGCTCGAAATCATGAACCTCATGGGTCTCCACGAAGTGGAACCCGAAGAGTTTCTGGCCCGTGAATTTTCATATCCCGTTTACGTGCAACTCAAAGGATCTTCTTTGTATGCCCACAAGCAATCGGGTCAATATTCGCGGGACGATTTTCATGATCATCCCGAACAGTACGGTTCTTTATTCAATCCCTACACGCGCCAGGCTGATATACTGATGAATGGACTATACTGGGATAGCTCTATCCCGAGATTATTTGAAGCCGAGGATATTATGGATCCCGGTTTCAGGATCGTTACCATAGCTGATATTGCCGACGATTCGAACGGTTCTGTGCCCATAAATCTTGGTGACCAAACCATAGCAGATCCGGTTTATGGCGTAGACCGCAAAACAGCTAGAAAGACTGCACCTTATCTTCCTGATTCGATAGATATCATGGCTGTGGGTAATCTGCCCAATGAACTGCCACGCGATGCGTCCAGGTATTTTGGTGAGCAGCTGATCAAATACGTGCTGCCGGAATTATTTGGCATGGAAAACGCAAAAACGCTTCCCAAAGCTACAATTGTCAAGGATGGTTCATTAACAGCAGGCTATCAATACATGGCCGAATACGCAGGGTTGTAAAAAAAGCGACCTATACCAGTGCTCGCATCAGGACATCAGTTGCACCTTACACAACCTGTCGGATCTGGCTTATTAGTATGTTATAGAAACAGGTAGTAATCTGCCAACAGGCTTTTCATTGCATCGGTGTATTCCCCTTCGCGGGTCTTGATCTCCAAGTCTTCCTCCAAAAAAGGTGTTTGAACTTTCGAAAAAATGATCATGATCCTTGTAAAAGGATGATCCAGGGTATGCCTGACCGATAGTGTTCTCGATGGATGAAATGCTGAAGCAGAAGCATATTGTAAAAGCTCGTCTTTCCGGCTATAGGGTAAGATCAACCCGAACTCGCCACGATGGTTCAATAATGGGCCAGCGATATCGAAAAGCTCTTCCAGCCCTAAAGCACTGCTATGCCAGGCGAGGTTTTTTCTTTGGTCGGGCGATGTTAACTGATGCTCATAAAAAGGCGGATTGGAGATGATCAGGTCATATGTTGAAGG
>JANMHK010000333.1:0-3264 GCA_031375135.1 Sphingobacteriales bacterium
CAAAATCCCGCTTGCTCATTAAGCCCATTTCATGCAGGTTGGGCGCGAAAATATGGGCATCTTCATATATGGTCCGATCTTGTATTACGGTTTCTGTACCCCTTGAAATATCCACCAGCTGATTCAGCCTGCTATTCAGGAAAAAGATCTGCAGGTTAAAACTCCACCTGGGCATGTCCTCATAAAAATCAAACAGGTAGGGATTATGATCCACATCTTCAAACTGGGGAATCCAGCGATAATGCTTGCTCAGCAATTCAGTTAGTGTTGTTTTTCCCGCTCCGATATTGCCGGCGATGGCAATATGTTTCGGTTTCTTCGCTTTCGCCATAATAAGATTTCAAGATTGATTGTAAAGGCCAGAGGTTTTTAAAGATAAAGCTTTTAGTAATACTTAAGCCCGATGGCAGTCCGCACTATTTCCATGGTGGCAGATGCACTTTTCCGGGCTTTTTCGGCCCCTTGTTCCATCACTGCTTTCAGATATTTTTCATCGTTGCGGATCCCTTCTGCTTTTCCCCGGATAGGGGCTACAAACTTCACCATATCCTCCGCCAGCTGCTTTTTCATATCTCCATAACGAATCGTGCATTGGTTATAGTCTGCTTCAAACTTAGCGGTTACGTCAGGTTCAGATACCAGCTTCATCAAAAGGAAAACATTTTCTATATAATCCGGCTTAACTGAGTTCTGTTCAACAGGACCACCATCTGTTTTGGCTTTCATAATTTTCTTCCTGATCAGTTCATCGTCATCGGCTAAATAGATCGTTGCCAACTGGTTTTCGCTCTTGCTCATCTTTCCGGCTCCGTCCAGGCTCGGCACCTTAATCAGTTCTTCACCATAATTGAATGCATGTGGTTCAGGGAAAACATCTCCATACCTATGGTTAAAACGGTTCACTAGCGTCCGCGCCATTTCGAGATGCTGTTCCTGGTCTTTCCCAACAGGAACAAGACTGGCCCTGTGTAAAACAATGTCAGCGGCTTGCAACACCGGATAGGTTAAAAGACCCGCATTCACATTGTCCGGCTGCTGTCTCACTTTGTCTTTAAACGTAACCGTTTTCTCCAACTCGCCTTTATAGGCCATCATATTGAGATAGAGATAAAGCTCCGAAGTTTCATGGATATGACTCTGGCAATATAATGCGACTTTGTCGGGGTCAAGACCACAGGCAATGTTTTCTGCCAAAACCCTGGATACATGGTTTTTCAACTCCTTCGTATCCGGATGAGTGGTGAGCGAGTGCAGATCGGCCACCATAAAGTAGCAGGTGAATTCCGATTGCATCTTCACGTAATTCCTGACCGCCCCAAAATAGTTTCCCAGATGCAGGAATCCCGTAGGCCTAATACCGCTCATGACAATTGCATTTTCCATGGCGGCAAAGATAATATATGAAAGCTTCCTTCAGCCAGTTGTAACAAGGTTGGACCATTTAGCACTATTCGTGTCCAATAAAAAGCAATTAAGCTATTTTTGCCCTATGATCGTGAATGACGAACTCGTTTCCCATTTGGCTAACCTAAGCAGGCTACATTTTAATGATGAAGAGAAAAAAGAGATCCGTGAAGATCTGCAGCGAATGATCAGTTTTGTTGACAAGTTGAATGAGCTGGATACGGCTGGCCTCGAACCAGTACTCCATATGAGTACAGAAGTGAACCTCCTCAGAAAAGATGAAGTCAGCGGCTCAGTTAGCGCGGAACAGGGTTTATCAAATGCGGGGGACCCGCACAATCATTTTTTCACTGTTCCCAAAGTGATCAGAAAATAAAAGGAAGGAAATGAGTCAAATAATAAAACTGGAAGACATCAGCAAGAGCTATATCATGGGCCGTCAGGAGCTGCAGGTTCTTAAAGGGATCAGCCTATCCATTAACCGAAACGAATACATTGCCCTGATGGGGCCTTCGGGCTCAGGGAAAAGCACGCTGATGAATATCGTGGGTTGCCTGGATTCTCCTACCAGTGGCTCCTATATCCTAAATGGCAACGACGTGAGTACCATGGAAGATAACGACCTGGCGGAGATCCGGAACAAAGAAATCGGCTTTGTTTTCCAACAGTTCAACCTGCTTCCCCGTTTATCTGCCCTTGAAAATGTGGCCCTTCCGCTGGTTTACGCCGGCATATCAAAAAAATTGCGAACAGAAATGGCCATGGAAGTGATCCAAAAAGTTGATCTGGAATCCCGCAGCAACCATAAACCCAATGAATTGTCCGGCGGTCAATGCCAGCGTGTTGCTATTGCCAGAGCCCTCGTGAACAACCCTTCTATCATTCTCGCTGACGAACCTACCGGTAACCTGGATACAAAAACTTCCTACGAGATCATGAACATCTTCAGTAAGATCCATGAAGACGGCAATACCGTTGTGCTGGTCACACATGAAGAAGATATTTCCAATTATGCCCACCGCATTATCCGTCTACGTGACGGGCTGGTAGAGACCGATAAGACCAGGAATACTGTTCTGGCCAGTTGATTTCTTTTTTGAAATCCGAACAAAAACTGATATTCGGGCATTAACTGTGCTGGAATATATTTATGTCTATCAAGATTTATACAAAAACAGGCGATAAAGGCAGAACTTCTCTTATCGGGGGAACAAAAGTACCCAAATCACACCTTCGTATTGAAGCTTACGGCACCACCGACGAGCTGATTTCCTATTTAGGCCTTTGCCGTGACCTTATAGCCGACGAAAACACCCGTAGGCTGATTCTGGAGGTGCAGGACAGGCTTTTTACCATTGGATCTTCCCTGGCCTGTGATCCGATCAAAGAGCCCAGAATGAGGATCCCAGACCTCAAAAAAGAAGATATCCATTTGCTGGAAAAAGAAATTGACCAGATGACTGATACCCTGCCTGAAATGAAATCTTTTATTTTACCTGGGGGCCATCCGGTAGTCTCTCATCTCCATGTTGCCAGGTGCGTCTGCAGAAGGGCTGAAAGAGCCTGCGTCCGACTGGAACTAGAGAGTTTGGAGGTAGAGCCCATGATCTTGCAATACCTGAACAGGCTGAGCGATTATCTGTTTATCCTTGCCCGGTACACCGGTCAGCAGTTACAGGTAGCTGAGCTTCCCTGGAAACCCAGGGTCTAAACAGCTAGTATCGCCCCGTCTTTCATATGAATAACCCGGTCGCTCATACTGGCCAGTTCTTCGTTATGGGTAACGATCAGGAAAGTTTGTCCGAATTCTTCTTTCCTTTCGTCTCCTCAAGTCGCTTCCGGAACTCCTGGAACACCGCG
>JANMHK010000340.1:0-2483 GCA_031375135.1 Sphingobacteriales bacterium
TCAATCCGCACTTCATTCCTGCTTCTATAAAAGTTTTCTGGTAAATACTCCATGCCTTGACGGGTGTGGCGGTATTGCGGATGTTTGAACAAGTGGTACCCGCACCCAAATTGCACCAGGCTCCTATCACAGCGTCGCCGATATATCCTTCATGGGCTTTATTGCTGTAGGCAAAGAAAACAGAATTCTTAATTTCCCCTCCTACCAGGCAATGCGGTCCTATGGATGTTCCCCCATAGATCGCTGCACCCATTTTTACGGTTGCGCCTTCTCCGATACTTACCGGTCCCCTGATCATCACTCCATCCATCAGCTCAGCGCCGGCACCAATGTGAACGGGTCCTTGCTCCGTGTTTATAAAACAGTGGCCGATTCGGGCACCCGTTTCTATGAACACCTGATCGGACGGTCCCGTTATGTTCATTGTTAAAGGTCTCGGCAAAGACCGTTTTCCTTTTAAGAGCATGTTGAAATCCTCAGCTATTGCCCAGGCATTGTGAACTGGAATTTCCCATGGATATTCAACTGTTCTGTGTTTCGAAGGATCTGCCATTGCCTGTTCAAGCCCATGCGCTGCCAGCGTTGTGAAGAAATCATGGCCGGGAATAAGATTGGCAGGGACATTATCCAGTGTGGAGATTGAAGGGAATGTTTTTTCTGCCCAAGCCCATTTTTCACGGACGGTAGACATGCCGATCCTGATATCGGCGGTATGCCTGGTGAAGCTGATCGGAAACAGGTTTTCCCTGCAATGGATCTCGGTGAATGAAACCATGAATCACTAAACTACAAAAATAAAAAGCCCCCCGTTGAGCGGGAGGCTTTTTTATCTGTTTAAGATGATTATTTCTTGGCGTATTTCTTATTGAATTTGTCAATACGACCTGCAGTATCCACCAGCATTTTCTGACCAGTGAAGAAAGGGTGAGAGGTATTGGAAATCTCCAATTTCAGTAGAGGGTATTCATTACCATCTTCCCATTTAACGGTTTCCTTGCTTTCAGCAGCTGAACGGGTAAGAAACGAGTTACCGTTACTCATGTCCCTGAAAACAACAGGACGGTATTTGTCGGGATGTAATCCTTTTTTCATAATGCTTGTTTTTATAGCATGGAATTGGCCATGCGGGTTGCAAAATTAGGGAAGCCTGAAGGTTTCTCCAAATTTTTCCAAATAAATGCCTAACTCCTCATGTTTTCGTACTGAAGGGGCAATCCAAGGTCCGCCGTACGGCATAGCTGGATAACCTCCTGAAGGTCATCGATCTTCTTTGCCGTTACCCTGACCAGATCGTCCATAATCTGGGCCTGCACCTTCATTCCCGAGTCTTTGATTAGTTTGACCAGTTTTTTGGCATCTTCTTGTTTCAGGCCATTCCTGACCGAAACCTCTGTTTTTACCACTTTCCCGCTGGGATACGGCTCTTTACTGAGGTCAAAGGCCTCCGGCGAAATGCCTTGTTTGTTAGCGCGGCTGATGAGCACGTCGATCAACTGGCGGATCTTCATATCATCGTCTGCTTCAATATTGAGCTTGTAATCTTTCTTGTTCAAGTCTATGACCACGTGGGAATCCTTGAAATCAAACCGATTTTGGATCTCTTTGCGGGTCACATTAACTGCATTGTCCAGCAGTTGGGCGTCTACTTTACTAACAATATCAAATGATGGCATAAAATAAAGATAAAGAGAAAATAAGAGATGGAACCAGGTTTACCCATGGTTCCTATCTCAAATCAAGGATCAATTCTCTCCCATTTTTACCCTGCTTTGTTCATCCTTTGACCCGCTTGTCCTGCGCTGGGGCATCCCCTTCATGGGCTTACCAAAACGGTAGGTGAAACTAACGGTGGCCACTCTTGAATCTCTGGTATTTGTAAATTCTGCTTCAGTATTCTGAAAATTGATACTGCCTTTCACGATCTGGGTATAGAAGATATCCCTCACGTTGAATTTCAATGTGCCTTTGCCCTTAATGATCTGTTTGGCAACACCGGCAGATACCTGGCCAAATGGGTTGATGATGATCTGGCCCTCTGCTCCTTTTGACCGGTAGAATCCGCTTAGTTCAGCGCTCCAGCCTTTCTCAAATTTGAACTGGTTGTTGACGTTCAACATTAATGTAGTGGCTGATACATCTATCATTTCTCCGTTTACCGGCCCCCTGAATTTGCTGTAACTCAGGTTGGTATAAACCATAGCTGACCACCATTTTTTCACTGGGACCTGCACGCTTACAGCAATTCCAGCATTGTCGCGCTTGCCGATATTTCCTTTCCTGACGATGGTGGCATAACCGTCGTCACCATTTGGAAGTTTCTCTTGTTCAAATGTCTCTGTATGGAAGTCTTTGGTTTTGCTGTAGTTCAAAGTTGTGGTCAGGAATCCTTTGAACGTATGCGACAGTTCCACATTATTGGTAAACTGTGGCCTGAGGAAGGGATTACCTGCCTGGTAGGTATAGGGATCGATGAAGAACAGGAA
>JANMHK010000348.1:0-1711 GCA_031375135.1 Sphingobacteriales bacterium
GCCTCGGTGCGCTTGGCATGCCACTGGTATTCAGCCTGTTGATCGAGAAAGTGGCGCCTTTGCAACTGGTAGCAGGATTGGGATGGCTTACCCTGGCTGCAGGGATCGCTTATCAATTTGTATCGTTCCCACCTGCTAAGCAAACCCAGGGCGCAATCAAAGTAGAATGGAATAAACTGATCAAGCCCATCTTACTACTCATTTCTTTTTTCCTGTTTTTTCAAAGCAGTCTTGAATCGATCATCACCAATTGGACCACCATCTATATCGGATCAAGGGCTTTGATGTCCGAAAGCATGGCCCTGATCGCCTTGTCTGTTCATATGCTCGGCATGGTGTTGATGCGTGTAGTCACCAGCACCGTACTTCGTTCGATGCCGCAGGTCAGGATCTTGTGGCTCTGTTTGGCGCTGCTGCTGTTGGGCGTAACGATGATGCATTTGGGAACCAATAGCTTCCTGGTTATCGCAGGTCTGTTTTTGTCCGGCGCGGGATTGTCCGCCGGCTTCCCCGTCATGCTCGGATTCGTTGGTAATCATTTCCCAACCATTTCTGCAACCGCGATCAGTTTTGTTTTTGTGGTGGCCCTGATCGGGAATATGTTGATCAATTATCTTACCGGGATCATCATCCAGCGATACGGCGTGGGCTATCTTCCCATGCTATGTTATATTCAAATTGCGGTGATGGTGTTCTTCTTCTATTTTATCATTAAAAAACTCAATCCCAAAACAACGGAATATGTTAGCAAAACAATGGCTCGCTGAGGCAAGGGCGGTAATGGCCCGTATCGAAGACACGCAGATGGAGAATATTCAAAAAGCCGCACTGGTTATGGCAGACAGTATCGAATGTGGCCGCTGGGTGCATACGTTTGGCTGTGGCCATGCAACCATCCCTGTTGAAGAAATGTATCCCCGTATTGGTGGATTTGTAGGATTTCATCCAATGGTGGAACTGCCCCTTACCTTTTTTACACGCATCACCGGCGAAATGGGCGTTCATCAGTTCGTATTCCTCGAAAGGGTGGAAGGCTATGGCGTGGAAATTATGAAAGGCTACACCTTTGATCCCCGCGACACCATGTGGATCTTCTCGCACACCGGCATTAACAACGTGAATATCGATGTGGCCCTTGAAGCCAAAAAACGTGGCATGAAAGTGATTGCCTATGGTTCAGCAGCCTCGGCGGCAGGGAAGAAAAGCAGGCATTCTTCTACCAAAACCATTTTTGATATTGCAGATATTGTCGTGGATTCCTGTGCACCCGCGGGAGACGCTACCGTACCGGTCAAGAACCACCAGGATAAGCTGGGGCCAGTATCGACGATGGCCTTTGTCACCGCAGTTTGGATGACCGTCACCACCGTAGGCGAGATCCTGGCGGAAAGAGGCTTCAAAATGCATATCCACCCCTCGCACAATGTACCTGGCGACACTACGGCCAAAGAGAGGCTGGAAGAGGCCCTGGCCACCTATAAAACCCGTATTGCAGGGGTTTAACCGAAGAATAACGTCTGATTAACGTAATATCCCGGAAAGGTGCTCAACTGAGCACCTTTTTGTATTTAAATTTCCTCGAACTTTGGCGTCCATAACCTTTATATGCGACCAGCATCCCTGTTGAAATCGATTTTTATTTTTTGCGCGGGTTTTTCCTGTTTAACGAGTGCTGGCCAGACTCCAGCTGCGGGCCAGGCTAACCATCTTT
>JANMHK010000351.1:0-7963 GCA_031375135.1 Sphingobacteriales bacterium
CCTTCGCTACAAGTAAAGTAATATCTGCCAGTTCTTCGGATGTGGGATTGAAATTCACCGTAGTGTCTGCCAGGAACAAGGGCCCTCTGTTGGTCAGCATGATATACATGCCGGCGATCTTATCAACCCCTTCTTCCGTGCCAATGATCTGGATGGCAGGTTTAATGGTGTCCGCATAATTTCTGGTCAAACCAGAGATCATGGCATCAGCATCACCCATTTCCACCATCATACAACCGAAATAATTCCGGTCCTTCATCTTCTTGAACGCTTCGTAAGCATTTACGCCCCGACGTTGTCTTTTTGAAAAATATACATCCCCGTATTCCTGCCGTTTTTCTTCCATGCTGTCTTGCTTCGGATCGATCATAGGAATCCCTTCCAGGTCGATATTGTGCAGTTCAGCAATGGCCTGTATCTTTTTTGGATCACCTAACAGGATAGGATAGGCGATGCCCTCATCCATGGCCAGCTGGGCCGTTTTGAGGATCTTTGAATTTTCTGCATCTGCAAATACCACCCGCTTCGGATCCTTACGCACTTTACTTCCAATCGCTCTCATTAGCTGGTTATCGATACCCAGGCGCTTGTTGAGTTGCAAGATGTATTCGTCCCAATCTGCAATGGGTTTAGCGGCAACACCACTTTCCATAGCTGCTTTTGCAACCGCCGGCGCTACACATTCCAGTAAGCGCGGATCCAACGGTTTTGGTATGATGTACTGTGGCCCAAAAGATATCATACTGTCGTTATACGCCATATTTACAATATCCGGCACAGTAGACTTGGTGAGTTCTGCCAACGCCTTCACCGCCGCCATTTTCATGGGTTCATTGATGGTGGTGGCCCTTACATCAAGTGCACCCCTGAATATATAAGGGAAGCCGAGCACATTGTTGACCTGGTTGGGGTAGTCGCTCCGCCCAGTTGCCATGATGATGTCTTCCCTTGCGCCAGTGGCATCTTCCCAGGAGATCTCAGGGTCCGGATTAGCCATGGCAAATACAATGGGCTTTGGTGCCATTAGTTTCACCAGGTCCTTGTTCAAAACACCGCCCTTGCTGAGGCCGACGAATACATCGCACCCAATCATGGCTTCTGCCAGTGTCAGGGATTCGCCTGGCACCGCAAATTTTGCTTTTCTTTCGTCCAGATCAGTTCGTGAGGTAGTGACCAGTCCTTTTGAATCGAACATGTGGAAATGTTCTGGCTTGGCACCAAAGGCAATATATAATTCTACGCAGGCGATGGCTGCCGCACCGGCACCATTTACTACAAATTTTACATCGCCGATATGCTTCCCCTGGATTTCAAGGGCGTTGATCAGTGCTGCTGCGCTAATGATGGCCGTACCATGCTGGTCATCGTGCATGACCGGTATCTTCATTTCGTTCTTGAGCCTTTTTTCAATATGAAAGCATTCAGGTGCTTTGATATCTTCCAGGTTCACGCCCCCAAAAGTGGGCTCAAGGGCTTTTACGATCTCTACAAATTTGTCAGGATCCTTTTCATTGATCTCAATATCGAATACATCGATGTCTGCAAATATTTTGAACAGCACGCCCTTTCCCTCCATCACCGGTTTGCCCGCCTCAGGGCCAATATCTCCTAAACCCAATACGGCCGTGCCGTTACTGATCACTGCCACGAGATTGCCTTTGGCCGTGTATTTATAGACGTCTTCCGGATTCCTGAAGATTTCCATGCAGGGTTCTGCAACCCCGGGGGAATAGGCCAACGACAGGTCTCTTTGTGTTTTGGCTTCTTTTGTGGGAACTACTTCAATTTTTCCCGGTCTCCCCTTAGCATGATATTCTAAGGCCTGTTCTTTCCTAAGATCATTTTGCATAGTCGTAAAAGATTTGCTCATTTACTGATTGGCTAATTATCTAATTAATAAGCCAATCAGCCAATGAGCCAATTAGTTAATCAATCTGGAGCTCTGCTCCAAATAGCGCCATCATACTTACGCCATTTTCTATGGCAGTTTCGTCAATATCAAATGTTGGTGTATGTACCCCCGAGCTGATGCCCCTGGCCGCATTGCCAGTGCCCAACCTGAAAAAACATCCGGGTATTTTCTGTGAATAATATCCAAAGTCTTCAGCACCCATTCTCAGTTCTGTTTCTTCCACCCGCGCTGTTCCAAAAAATGATTCAGCTTTTGCCATGGCTATGCCGTGCAGTTTTTCGTCGTTATACACGCAAGGATAACCAATGTCAATTTTCAAATCTATACCTGCTCCCATACCTCTGGCCACAGCTTCTGCCTGCTGCCTGATGAGCTCATGGGCCCTGAATCGCCATGTTTCGTCCATCGCCCTGAAAGTTCCCATCATCTTTACTTCATGGGGGATCACATTGGTGGTAAATCCTCCCTGGAAAGAACAAATCGACAACACAGAAGGGGAGAAGGGATTATTATTTCTGCTTATTACCTGTTGCAATGCCACCACAATATGCGAAGCCACCAACACTACGTCCGTCGTTTGATGCGGCGCTGCAGCATGTCCGCCTTTACCCGTGACCGTTATATAGATCTCATCAGCGCTGGCCATTACTTTTCCGCTTCTGAAACTTAGTTTGCCTGTTTCAAGCTGTGGGTTAACATGCAGCCCTGCAATGAGTGACGGTGTTGGATCGTTCAACACCCCTTCGCGGATCATGATGCTTGCACCACCCGGGTTTCTTTCTTCTCCGGGTTGAAAGATCAACTTCACTGTTCCGCTCCATTCGTTTCTTGTTTCCTGTAAGATTCTTGCCGCACCCAGCAGACAACTGGTATGCACGTCATGCCCGCAAGCATGCATCACACCTTCATGTTTGGAACGGTAGGGTACATCATTTTCTTCGTGGATAGGCAACGCATCCATATCTGCCCTCAGGGCCACAACCCTGGATTCGGGATCGTTTCCCCGGATGATTCCAACCACGCCGGTTCCGGCCATGATCGAATAGGGGATGCCAAGATCTCTTAGTATATGCTGAACATACTTCGATGTTTCAAATTCTTTGTAACTCAGTTCCGGGTGCGCATGCAAATGATGCCGGATGGCGATCGTGTCTGCTGCATATGCGGATGCAAGTTGCCTGATTCGCTCTGCAATCATCTATCGAAGATAAACCAATTGGCTGATTGCCTAATTGGCTAATTGAAGGTCATCTTCAGGTTTTACCTCTATTGTGGAAGGAATGATGATAACACCCGTGGGATATAGCCTATTGATCTGCTTTCTCAGGGATTCGGCGTCAGCACGACTCCTGAAATTGCCAATATGGATCTTGAAATAGGGCGACTGATAGATCAGGTAGGTTTTGTGTTCAGGGAAATCGCGCATCAGGGTCGACTTCACATCCATTGCTTTTTGCCTGTTATTGGTATTGGTGACCAATATCCGATATCCCGATGCGGTCCGGTTATTTTCCAGGTAGACCTTTTTATTGAGCTCTTCCTGCTTCTCAATCAATAGGTCCAACCTGTGGTCTTTGACAATATCTACCTGGGAAATGCCCGCAAAGGGCAAAAGCAGAAAAATAAACAGTAATCGGGCCATATACTTCAATAAACAAACATCATACCATTAAGAAAGACGATACAAAATCCACTATCGATTTCCTGTTCCGCTTTCCCACCCAGGTACTATTCTTTTCCGTGGCAATTCTTGAACTTCTTGCCGCTTCCGCAAGGACAAGGATCGTTCCGCCCTACTTTCGGTCCAACACGCACCGGTTCCTGTTTGCTGGCAGAAGGATCATGGTACTCATTTTCCGCATCCATCATTTCCTGTTGTCCGCCACCACTGGTCACCAGTTCTTCTTTCCGCACTTTGAGTTTGCTCATGTCGGTTTTTTCTTCGCGGCCCTCTCTCAATGGTGCATTGTTCTCCTGAACCGGAATGCCGGCATAACACAGGAAGGATACAATGTCTCTGTTCAATTCACTGTTCATATTACTGAACAGTTCGTATGCTGTGGTCTTATAGATGACCAGGGGATCTTTTTGCTCATAAACCGCCGTCTGCACGCTGTGTTTCAGATCGTCCATCGCCCGAAGGTGCTCTTTCCAGGTATCATCAATGATGGCCAGGGTAATCGTACGCTCCAATGCATTGGCGAGTTCAGCACCCTTTGTGTTGATGGTCTTATCCAAATTTGCAATGACGTTAACCCCTTTCTTTCCATCGGTAAATGGAACAACAACATTCTCAATATGTGAACCCTGCTGCTGCCTTACATTCTGGAACACAGGCAGGGCCTGCTTCATCATTTCTGTTTTCTTGCGGGTATAATTTCCAATAGCTTCTTCGTACAGTTTATTGGTGGTGGCTGAAAGGTCGCTTTTTACCAACTCATCTTCTGTGATCACCGTATCAATGCCAAAATTTACGATCGCTGCCAACTTGAATCCTTCAAAATCATCCTGGGCTTTATAACCTGATACCAGATCCTCTGCCACTGAATAAAATGCATTGTCAAGATCAAGTGCAAGGCGCTCTCCAAACAAGGCGTGCTGGCGCTTGGTGTAAACCACGTTACGCTGCTTGTTCATCACGTCATCATACTCCAACAGTCTTTTCCTAATCCCAAAGTTGTTTTCTTCAACTTTCTTCTGCGCCCTTTCAATACTCTTGGTGATCATGCTGTGCTGGATCACTTCGCCTTCCTTGTATCCCATCCTGTCCATCAATGATGCGATCCGGTCACTGCCGAACATGCGCATCAGGTCATCTTCCAATGATACATAGAATTGTGTGGTACCTGGATCGCCCTGGCGACCAGCACGACCTCTCAACTGCCTGTCTACACGTCGACTCTCATGCTTTTCCGTACCTATAATAGCCAGGCCGCCGGCTTCCTTCACACCAGGCCCGAGCTTGATATCCGTTCCCCTACCGGCCATGTTCGTGGCAATCGTAATATTGCCGGGCATTCCCGCTTCCTGAACAATTTGTGCTTCGCGCGCGTGTTGTTTTGCGTTCAACACGTTATGCGGGATCTTATTCGCCTGCATCATCCTGCTTAACAATTCACTCACCTCTACAGAGGTGGTACCTACCAACACGGGGCGGCCAGCATTCCTGAGCGTTTCAATCTCTTCAATGACCGATTTATATTTTTCGCGTTTTGTCTTATACACCATGTCCTCATTATCTTTCCTCGTCATGGGAAGATTGGTCGGGATCGTGACTACATCGAGTTTATAAATGTTCCAAAATTCTGCTGCTTCTGTTTCTGCAGTACCGGTCTTGCCCGCAAGCTTGTGGTACATCCTGAAATAATTCTGCAAAGTAACCGTGGCATAAGTCTGCGTTGCCGCTTCAATCTTCACATTCTCTTTCGCCTCTATCGCCTGATGTAAGCCGTCACTGTAACGGCGGCCATCCAGAATACGTCCTGTTTGCTCATCTACAATTTTTACCTGGCCATCCATGACCACGTACTCAACATCTTTGTCAAACAACGTAAATGCTTTCAACAGTTGCTGAACCGTGTGTATCCTGTCTGCCTTTAAAGAGTAGTCTTGCAACACCTGCTCTTTTTGCTGCAATTTTTCTTCTGGTGTTACCGTCGCCTTTTCAATTTCTGCTAAGGATGTACTGAGGTCCGGCATCACGAAGAAGTTTGGATCTTCACCGCCCTTGGTAATATATTGCAGGCCTTTTTCAGTCAGGTCAACCTGGTTGCTTTTTTCGTCTATATGGAAGTACAATTCTTCATCCACTTCCGGCATGTGCTTCTGCTGCTCACCCAGGAAATAGTTTTCTGATTTTTGCAATTTTACTTTAATGCCTGGCTCACTGAGGAACTTGATCAGCGCATTGTTTTTTGGAAGACCACGATAGGCCCTCAGCAAATGAATACCGCCTTCACGGGCATCATCTTTCCCTTCTGCAAATAATCGTTTTGCTTCGATCATGGATTTATTGACCACCTGCTTCTGCACTTCAACCAACTGGGTGATCCTCGGCTTCAGGGTATGATACTGTTGCTCATCGCCTTTTGGTACCGGGCCTGAAATAATTAACGGAGTACGGGCATCATCGATCAATACACTATCCACCTCATCCACCATGGCATAGTGGTGCTTCCGCTGCACCATTTCATCTTTTGAATGCACCATGTTATCACGCAGGTAGTCAAAACCAAATTCGTTGTTGGTGCCATAGGTGATGTCACATAAATAGGCTTTTCTCCTGGCGTCACTATTGGGTTCATGTTTATCTATACAGTCCACAGTCAGACCCAGCCACTCATAAATGGTACCGTTCCACTCACTATCCCTGCGTGCCAGGTAGTCATTCACCGTAACAATATGCACGCCTTCCCCGGCCAATGCATTCAAATAAGCCGGCAGGGTAGATACCAGCGTTTTACCTTCACCCGTGGCCATCTCGGCGATCTTTCCTTCGTGAAGGATGGTTCCACCAATAAGCTGCACATCATAATGAACCATGTTCCAGGTCACTGTAGTTCCTGCCGCTGGCCATGAATTTTTGAAGATGGACTTATCGCCTTCTATCCTGATGTATTCTTTCTTTACACTAAGGTCCCTGTCCAAAGCAGTAGCGCTGGCTTGGATTTCTGTGGATGTAGAAAATCTCCGTGCTGTTTCTTTTACCACCGCAAAGGCTTCGGGAAGAATTTGCTTCAGCGCAACCTCAATTTCTTCATCCCTCTTCTTTTTCAGTTCATCTACCTGCTTATAAACGTCGTCTTTCCCATTGATATCGTCTACCGGTAGGGCGTCGGCCTGCTGGTTCAAAACTTCAATCTCCTGGTCTATGGGTTTGAGGTGTTCCTGGATGCGAAGCCTGAATTCGCCTGTTTTCCCCCTGAGCTCGTCATTATTGAGTTGTTGATATAATACGAAGAATTCATTGATCTTTGAGATCAAAGGAGTGACCTGTTGTACGTCTTTTTCCGACTTGCTGCCTCCAAAAATCTTACTGATGAATTTAAACATAGGGTGCAAATTTACATAAATCTATTTAGCTCATTTCATCGCTAATGGCCTTTCATCACAATATTAGCATTTGCACGAAGGTTAACGTATAGTTTTGGCATCTGAGAATTATGCGTATTACACCAAAACTGCTTTTTTTGGCCTTTTTCTTCCTTATTTCGGCATTTGCAGGTGCCCAGGAGTTGAGAACGGTGCAGGGAAGGATCCTCGATACGGCCAAATCGCCCATTCCTAAGGCATCTGTGATGCTATTTTACGATACGCCTGGTGATACCCTCCGAACCCTGACCGGCAATACCGGCTACTTTATATTTAGCAATGTCAAGAATCGCCCGTTTTATATTAAGGCTACCAATATTGGATTTGGGTCACTGGTAAAGATGTCTTCTGATACGGCCAATAAGGTCGATATGGGAAGCCTGGCCCTAAATCCTTCTTTTACGACCATGCAGGAGATCGTGATCTCGACCCCAACGATCCTAATAAAGGAAGATACGGTGGAATTTAAGGCCGATTCTTTCAAAGTGAAGCCAAACGCCATGGTGGAAGACCTCTTGAAGAAGCTCCCGGGTGTTAGTGTGGATAAAGACGGAAACGTGATGGCCCAGGGCAAACAGGTGACCAAAGTGCGGGTAAATGGGAAGGATTTCTTCCAGGGTGACGTTAAAACAGCTACCCGTGAACTTAGTGCCGACATGATCGATAAGGTGCAGATCGTCGACGATTATGGTGATCAGTCGACCATGAGCGGTATCCGCGACGGTGAGCCGGATAAAGTGATCAACCTCCAACTGAAAAAAGACAAGAACAAAGGGGTATTTGGCCGGATTACGGCCGGTGCAGGCACCGATGAACGATATCAGGTGTCAGGCAACATGAACTATTTCAATAATAATAAGCAACTCTCGGTGATCGGGAACTCTAATAATATTAACGCTAACCTGTTCGATGGCAATGGCGGTGGCGGGGGTAACAACTTCAGCGGTGGCGGTGGCGGCG
>JANMHK010000355.1:0-18183 GCA_031375135.1 Sphingobacteriales bacterium
GCAGGAAGATAAAAGCAATGAACATACACAGAGGCACAGAGAGGGCCACGAAGAATGCGTTGGTAACACCCATGAAGAACATCAATACCAGCATCACCAATACGAAACCGATCACGATGGAGTTCACCAATTCAGTGAAGGATGTGCTTGCTTTAATACTCAGGTCTCCACTGATGGCGATGTCAAGATTCTTCGGAAACTCTTTTTCCTTAAGCTCAGCAACCACTTCCCGGATCTTCTTCGCCGCATCGATCAGGTTCTCTCCTGAACGCTTGATGATACTCAGGCTCACCACATTCTTCCCGTTCATACGGGCATAGCTTTCTTTCTCCTTCACCGTATCTTTCACATTGGCAATATCCCTGAGGTAGATGGGCGCTCCGTTGAAATTTTTTACGATCACCTGGTTAATGTCGAATGCATTGTCGAACTGCCCTTTGATCCGGAGTGTTCGTTTCTGGTCCCCGATTTCCAAAAGGCCGGCAGATATATCCGCGTTTTCGCGAGCAACGGCGTTTTCAATATCATTGAAGGTCACCTTAGCCACCTGCATCTTATAATTGTCCACATTGATCTGGATCTCCCGCTCCGGCGCGCCAACGATGTCTACCCGCGTGATCTGCGAAAGTTCCTCGATCTTATCCTGCAGCCTGTCCGCAAATTCTTTCAGTTTAACAGCATCGTAGTCGCCGCTCACATTCACATACATGATGGGGAACTCACTGAAACTGATCTCCTGCACCGTAGGTTCCTGTGTAAGATCGTTAGGCAGTTCGCCCCTTGCTTTGTCAACGGCATCCTTCACTTTTTGTATGGCAATGTCTGTTGGGACGTTCGTGTTGAACTCCACCACGATTGCGGAGAAGTCCTGCAACGACGTGCTCGTCATTTTGACGATCTTGACACCCGAAATGCCTTTCAGCTTTTTCTCTATGGGCCTGGTCACGAGATTCTCTATGTCTTTGGGTGAATTTCCCACGTAGATCGTTTGTACATAAATGGTTGGAATTACAATATCCGGGAACTGCTCTTTCGGCAGCGTCACGAATAATGAAACACCCCATACGGTAACAAACAAAACGATGAGATAAATAGCCGTTTTGCTCCTGATCGCCCAATTGGTGGCAAAAAATGTTTTGCCTTTGCTGATCAGCTTATATACTTCGTCGGTCATTTTTTTCATGATCCCTGCTTTATTTATTAATGATCAGCTGTCCATCGTACAATCCCTGGAATCCCTGCGTAATGAGCTTATCGTCAATACTCAGTCCGGCTTTGACCTCAACCATTTCATCGTACAGGTCACCAATGGTCACTGGCTTTTTCCTTGCGATCAACTTTCCATCCTTCATTTCCTCTACAAAAACGAACTTCCCTTTCTCATCAGACTGTATGGTAGAAATAGGCGCTACAATAGCATCTTTAGACGCGTGGTCAAGGATCTTTACCACCACGATCTCGTTTGGTTTCAAGGCAGGATCAGAAGGGATCTTTGCTTCTGCAGTAAAGCTCCGCGTATTCTGCCCGATCAATTCGCTGATCAGTGAGATGGTTGAGTTAATTGTTTTGTTCAGATCAAGGATCTCGATCACCACGGGCATTCCTTTTTGGATCTTGGCGATATAATTTTCCGGGATCTCTACTACTGCTTTGAGGTTCGAAGGATTGATGATGGTGATGCCCGCAGCAGGGTTACCGGTAAATTGCTCGCCGATCCTGATATTCACTGCTTCAGCGATGCCTGATGCCTGGGCGTATACGCTGGTCATTAACAGCTGTTCATTAAGAACAGCCATTTGTTTTTCCAGTCCTTCTACGTTGTTCTTCGCGTTCAATACCTGCACTTCGGTACCGATTCCTTCCTTCCATACATTCTGTTGCCTTTCATATATATCCTTTGCAAAATTCAATTGGGTTCTGAGTGAAGACATCTGCTGCCTGATCACCGCATCATCGAGTTTAAGCAGAAGTTTTCCTTTATTTACTTTGTCACCTTGTTTTACATAGATCGCCTTCACCTGTCCGCCCATTCCCCGCGGGGTAACATAATAAATATTCTCGGTGGAGATCCGGCCCTGCAGATCTATGTAGTGTTCAAAATCCTGGCGCTTCACCGGAGTGATGGCCACCAGTTTGGCATTCTCTGCTGCAGCAGCAGAAGGGTCTGCCTTAAGCACCTGCTTCTCAAGCGCAGCAATTTTTACGGAGATGTCGTCCTTTTGTTTCTTTAGGCTTTCAAGTTCTGCCTTCATGTCAGTCAAACCTGTGCTTCCATTTTTGCTTCCTCCCCCGCATGCGGCCAGGAAGAATATCGCTGATATGGTAATTATTTTTTTCATTATGATGTATGTTTAGTGGTGGTTTTATTATTGTAATCTTCCCAATGCACGGTTATAAGCAATCTTAGCTACAACAGCATCGTAAAGGGCCTGGAAATAGTTCGACTGCGCATCTTCATAACTCTGTTCAGTCTGCAGCACTTCGAAGCTTGAACCGAGGCCTTGCTCGTATTTAAGTTTGGTGGTATTATACACTTTCATGGCTAATTCCAGGTTACGCTCCTGCACATCAAGTCCAGTGATGGCATTCCGGAATAGATCGTATGAGGCTTCACGTTGGAAGTCGATCACACGCTCCAGGTTATCCATGCTATTGACCGTTTTCTCCAGGCTCAGTTTTGCCTGTTTGATCCTATACTGTTTTTGAAAGCCGCTGAAAATGGGCACGTTGATATTGAGGCCCGCCACGCTCGCTCTGTACCAGGGCTGTTTGAAATTGAAGAAGTTAAGTTCCCGACGTTGCGCAGTCTCACTAAAATTCCAGAAGCCGGCAACGGTAGGATAATATTGCAGTTTATACCTTTTCAGATCAAGGCCCTGCAGTTCCTTCACGGTATTTAAAATCTGCACTTCGGTGCGATCCTCATATTTAAAACCTGTAGTGTCAAGTATGTCCTGTTTCACCAGCTGCGATGATAAAGTATCTGTGAGTGTTAGGGTATCCACCTGCCTTAGTCCCATGGAAAATTTCAAAGAGGCGTAGCCAATGTAGATCAGGTTGTTAATTTGCACTTTGGCCGACTGTAGGTTGTTCAGGTTTACCTGGGTGCGGTCAATATCAAGGCGTTCCGCAAATCCATTCTTAAATAATACTTCCTGATCATGAACCAGCTTATCCAGTCGTTTGATTCCGTCGTCTATGAAAGTTTTTCTTTTCTCGGCGATCAGTACAGAGTAGTAAGCACGGTATACATTGCTTCTTACACTGTCTTCCATGCCTTTGATATTCTGTTCTGCGTATTTAAGGGCCACATCCCGGGCCTGAAGTCCGACAAATACATCGGGCTGAAAAAATAGCTGCTGGAAGCTAAAGCCTGCAGAAGCCTGCCAAGGCACTCCAAACTGAGCGGGAAACAAAGCGGGATCACCGCCAGGCATCACGATCGGCCCATTGGTACCGGTCACCCCTTCTTTCTCCAGCACGTTGTACACGCTGGGTGAGATGAAGTCGGGCAGCAGTGTTGTAGGAATGCTGAAAAAATGTTGTGCTGAAATGGATCCGTTGATCTGCGGTAGCGCCTGCCCACGGATCTCTTTATTCTTAGCCACCTGGATCTCCCGATCGATCTTTAAATTCTTAATGTCTGTGACATTCTTAACTGCGTGTTCCACTGCTTCCTTAGCGGTTAGTTCATATTTCTTCTGCGCATTGAGCCCTTCGGCCATGGCAAGTAATATGACAAAAGCAGCAAAAAAACGCCACCAATTACCTGTTCTCATGATTCATCTGTTTATTTCGTTCGTGTTGATATTTGAGGATCAGCTCATACCCTTTTGGAGTGACTAAGCCGAAAATAAAATGCTCCATCAGGATCATGGTCAGTTCCACCAGGCTATTCTTGGTTGGCGGAAATAATTCCATATTGAAAGGAATCATCATCGACTCCAACCTGTATCGGGCAATAACGTCCACATTGAGGTTGGGCCTGTACAGACCTTCGCTTATGCCGCGGGCCAGATTTTTCCTGATGATGTCCAGTAAATAGAGATTCTTGTGGTCGTGAAACTTTTTGAAACTCTGGAAATGGAATTTATGCAGGTCGTACAGGATGGTAGGATTCATGTTGGCTAAATGCGCCATCATCTTATCCATGGTCAGAAAAACTTCTTCAACTGCGTCTCCCGAGTGAATAAAACATTCCTTGCAATCCCCCTGGATCTCGCTGATATCCAGGTTTACTATCGCATCTACCAGCTCGTCTTTGTCCGTATAGTACTGGTAAATGGTCTTTTTTGACATGCCCAGACCTACCGCTATATCGTCCATCGAGACCGACCTTATCCCGTATTTCATATACAGCTGCTTGGCCTGGTCCCGTATCCGGTTCCTGATCTCCTGCTGCTGCTGATCCGTCTGCTCCATATTCTTTAATTAAGGACGCAAAACTAAGGAAACTCTGGGAGTAATTAAAGTTTCCATCATCTTTTATGTCCTTTCATCACTTTTTTAGGGGGATTTCCGGTTGACTTGAGTTACACGCCGAATGGGGAAAACAGTAGAAAAAGCGGTTTTTCTGCTGCTACACTGTTGATTTCACCTTTAAACAGCTTACCGAATTGTGTATTTTTACAACAATTATGTACCAAAGCAAGCTCAGGCCCTTACTTCAATATTTCTTCCAGGGACTGATCATTCTGGCCCCGATTGTGATCACAGCTTGGGCGGTGATCTCACTGTTCAACTTTATTGACGGGATTTTGCCGAATTTGCTAAACACCCTTTTTCCAACTCTGGTGGGCGTTGACGCAAATGGAGAGCCAAAAAGATATCCCGGCCTCGGCTTTATCGTGGTTATCCTGATCGTCATGTCGATCGGCTATCTCTCCTCTTCTTTCATATTCGGCCGGCTCGTGCATTTTTTCGACCTGCTGTTGGAAAAAACACCCGGCGTAAAAGTGATCTATACCACCTTGAAGGATTTTTTTGAAGCTTTTGCCGGTAACAAGAAGAAATTCAACCGGGCCGTTCTGGTTTGCATTGAAGCGGAAGATGTTTGGCAGTTGGGCTTCATTACCCAGCAAGACGTGCATGAATTCGGCATACTAAACTATGTTTCGGTCTATATCCCCCACTCTTATGCTTTTTCTGGCCGGCTCTATTTTGTAAAAAGGGACCGCGTCAAGCTGGTGACCAATATGAATCCCACGGAAGCCATGAAATTCGCCATTTCCGGAGGGGTGGCGGAGGCAGAAGAAGAGAAGAAAACTGAATAAAAATCAAAATTGGACATGTGTAGATGGATGGTGTTGTTGTTGGTGTTAAAATGTTTGATCTCGCCCGCTTTTGCCTGGGGTTTTTATGCCCACAAGATGATTAACCGGCACGCGGTTTTTCTCTTGCCGCCTGAGATGATGGCGCTTTATAAGCCCAACATAGATTTCATTACGGAACATGCAGTAGATCCTGACAAAAGAAGGTATGCGGTGTTGGCCGAAGGACCCCGCCATTATATAGACCTTGACCATTACCACCCTTGGGACAGCATTCCAGCCTCATGGTCCCAAGCGGTCGATCGATATGGGGCCGACAGTCTTGCTAAACATGGCATCGTACCCTGGTGGATACAGACCATGGTATCCCGCCTTACCAAAGCATTCGAGGAAAAAAACAAGTTTGTCATTATCAAGCTTTCTGCGGAGTTGGGCCACTATGTTTCCGATGCGCATGTTCCCCTGCATGCATCTTCTAACCACAATGGCCAAAATACCAACCAGCACGGTATTCATGGTTTCTGGGAATCAAGAATTCCCGAACTGTTCGCTGAAACAGAGTTTGACCTGGTGGTTGGCCGGGCGCAGTATGTAAAAAACATATCTAAAATCACCTGGAAACTGGTCAAACAGAGTTCGGTGGCAGCAGATTCCGTATTGCTTTTTGAGCGCTTGCTCAATAGCAAATACAGATCAGATGCGAAATTCAGTTTTGAACTACGGAGCGGGATCGTTGTGCGACAGTATTCAACGGGCTATAGCAAGGCCTACCATCTGATGTTAGACGGGATGGTAGAAAGAAGAATGCGGGAGTCCATCCTACTCACGGCCAGCTTATGGTACACCGCATGGGTGAATGCAGGCCAGCCGGATCTTACTCAGTTAGCTGGAAAATCGTTCAGCGATGAAGAATTGGAAGAATGGAACGAGCTGAATAAGCAATGGAAAGACCTCGGTATGCCCGGCAGCTCTTGTTCAAATTGATTATGTTTGCGGTTCAAAAAAATCATCTTGATCCACAATTTCAATGCAGGTCCCAGCATTTTACCCAAAGAGGTTTTCGAAGAAGCATCTAAGGCCATTCTGAATTTCAATGATACCGGCTTGTCGGTACTGGAAATCGGCCATCGCACCCCCCTGTTTGAGGCGGTGCTGGACGAAGCAAGGTCGCTGGTGAAGGAACTCATGCAGTTGAATGACGATAAAGAAATTCTCTTTCTGCATGGCGGGGCCAGCACACAGTTTTTCCAGGTGCCTATGAACCTGCTGAGTGAACATGAAACAGCTGCTTATTTGGACTGTGGAGTGTGGGGGATCAAAGCCATCAAGGAAGCACGTCTTTTTGGACAAGTGGATGTGGTGGCGAGTTCTAAAGACCGCGGGTATACTTATGTTCCCCGTGATTTCGACATCCCTGCTAACGCCCGTTATTTTCACTATACCACCAATAATACCATTGAAGGCACCGAAATGAGTTGGATGCCTGATACCGAGGTACCCCTGATTGCCGATATGAGCAGTGATATTTTATCCCGGGTCATGGATTTTAATCGTTTTGCCCTGATCTATGCAGGTGCGCAGAAAAATATTGGTGCTGCTGGTGTCAACCTCGTGATACTTGATAAGTATTATAAAGCAGCAGACCGGAAGCTTCCATCCATGATGGATTATAAGCAACATATCGCTAATGGCTCTATGCTGAATACCCCGCCGGTTTTTGCTATTTATGTATGCATGCTGACTTTGCGGTGGCTTAAAAAAATGGGCGGGATCGCTGCCATTGAAAACCTGAATAAAGAAAAAGCAGACTTGTTGTATACGGCACTCGATGCTAATCCCCTATTCAGACCAACTGTTGCCGAAGCTGACCGCAGCAGGATGAATGTTGTATTTGTAATGGATGACGCGGCAAAAGAAAAAGAATTTGAAGCCCTCTGCAAAAAGGAGAATATGGTTGGTGTGAAAGGGCATCGCAGCGTAGGCGGGTTTCGCGTTTCCCTCTACAATGCAGTCTCATTGGAAAGCACAAAGGCATTCTGTGACCTCGTGACATCATTTCGTTGATCATAAAATTTTTACATGGCTCAGATAGCTCCATTTAAAGCCCTTAGACCAACGCCCGAACTTGCTTCAGCAGTTGCGTCAAGGCCTTACGATGTTCTGAACAGCGAAGAAGCGCGCATCGAAGTGAAGGATAATCCCAATTCTTTTCTCCACATCACCAAATCAGAAATTGATTTACCGGGCGATATGCATCCTTACTCAACGCTTGTTTATGCCAAGGCGAAAGAAAACCTGGATAAGATGGTCAGTTCGGGTGTGCTGATCAAAGAAGCCCGCCCCTGTTACTACATATATGAACTGGTGATGGGAAAGCGAAGCCAGACCGGCCTGGTATGTGTATCATCGGTGGACGATTATAACAACGACATCATCAAGAAACATGAGTTCACGAGGCCGGAAAAAGAGAACGATCGAATCAATCATATAAAAATTTCCGGCGCGCAAACCGGTAATGTTTTCCTTGCTTATAAAACGGACAAAGAACTCGACGGCGTTATTGAGTCGTGGAAAAAAGCCCACGATCCCGTATATGGGTTCAAGGCAGTTGATGGCATCTCCCACACGATCTGGATCGTTGACCATGAAAACACGATTACCAGGATCACAGATATTTTTGCAACCAGGATCGATCATACCTATATCGCCGATGGGCACCATCGTGCAGCGAGTGCAGCAAAAGTCCGGGAATCACTTGGCCAGAATGCCCCTGAAGAAGCTTCCTTTTTTCTGACCACCTTATTCCCATCCACCCAATTAAAAATCATGGATTATAACAGGGTGGTCAAGGATCTGAACGGCCACACGGTTGAAGATTTTTTAAGCGCATTACAGGACGATTTCCAAATTACCCTGAGCACCGAGCCTGTTAGTCCTGCTGCACTGCACGAGTTTGGATTCTATTGCAACCATCAATGGTATATCCTGACGGCACGCGAGGGAAGTTGGACCGAAGACCCCATCGGTGTTCTGGATATAACCATCATGTCCAATAATATCCTTGACAAGCTGCTCGACATCGAAGACCAGCGGACAGATAAACGAGTTGATTTTGTAGGTGGCATCAGGGGATTAAAAGAATTGGAGAACAGGGTGAATAGTGGCGAAATGGCCGCAGCATTCAGCTTATTCCCGGTGAGCATTCAACAGCTCTTTGATATCGCTGATAGCGGAAATGTAATGCCGCCAAAAAGCACCTGGTTCGAGCCCAAACTCAGGGATGGATTATTGACCCACTTGATCTATTAGTAAAACAGCATATCCGATTTTTTTATGAAGTATTTTTTGGCTGCCCTTTTTGTTCTCTGCTCATCTTCTTTGTTTGCACAGGAAGTGGAGAAAATGCTGGAGACAGCGAGGGTGTTTGCGCGGCAGGGAGATTACTCAAACGCCAAGCTGGTGCTTAACCGCGCTATGCAATTAAAGCCGAACGACCCGGCTGTTCAAAAAGAACTGGCCTATACTTTATACCTTGCAGGGGAACTTACCGAAGCTCGTGACATCATCATGCCATTGCTGGATCGTGAAGAGGCAGATGTTCAGTCTTTCCAGATCGCCGGGAATATTTACAAAAGCGCGGGTGATTCAAAAGAATGCGAAAAAATATTCAAGAAGGGTTTGAAGAAATTTCCTGCCAGCGGGGTTCTGCATTTTGAGTATGGGGAGATCCTGCTAACGGCGCAGCAACCGGTGGAAGCCATCAGGATCTGGGAAGAGGGCATTGAAAGAGAACCCGCCTATCCAGGCAATTACTATCATGCCTCAAAATATTATTACTATACGAAATCAAACCCGGTGCTGTCCGTTTTATACGGTGAAATATTTGTGAACGGGGAAAGCTATACCGTAAGAACTGCTGAGATGAAAAATGTGTTACTGGAATCTTACAAGATGATTTTTTCTGAAAGCATTAGTTACTCCGGAAAGAAATCAAACCCATTCCAGCAGGCCGTTGCGGAAACCCTGTTGAAACAAAGGGACCTGACCGGGCAGGGCATTAATACCGAAGCACTCACGATGATCCGTACCCGGTTCTTACTGGATTGGTTTTCTAAGAACAGTACCAAATATCCCTACCGTTTGTTCGACCAGCTGCAGTTCCTGATCAGGGAGGGTTTGTTCGAAGCTTACAACCAGTGGTTGTTTGGCGCCGCGGCCAATGTGATCCATTATCAGCAGTGGACCGCCGCAAATGCAAAGAAAATCACCGAGTTCTCCTACTATCAGAAAAACAGGGTGTTTAAGATGCCTACCGGGCAGTACTACAAATAATAAAGCCTTATTGCTGTTTTAGTTATTTGCATTAACTTTTGCGTTCTCAAAACGACTCAACGATTGCAAATATGAAACCTACTCGACTCTTCGATTGTATCGACTATCAGTTAGAAAACTATCCGAAGGAAGATATGCTTGCCGCCAAGGAAGAAGGCGGCATCTGGAGAAAATACAGCACCCGGGAAGTAAAAGAAATCGTAGACAGATTCAGCGCCGGATTACTTCATCTTGGCATGGGTCCTAACGATATGTCTATCGAGGGGAGAGACAAGATCGCCGTGATCAGCAATAACAGGCCTGAATGGATCTTCCTTGACCTGGCGGTTCAGCAGATCGGCGGCGTGCTCACACCCATCTATCCTACCATCAGTGTCAATGAGCTGGAGTATGTAATGAATGATGCATCCGTAAAGCTGATCTTCGTGAGCGACCTTGCGCTGTACGAAAAGGTACAGTCGATCCGAAGCAAGATCCCTACTGTAAAAGCAGTCTTTACGTTTGATTATATCCAGCAGTCGTTGCACTGGAAAGAGATCCTGAACAAAAGTACGCCTGCCGATATGGATCGGATGAAGACCATTCGTGACAGTATTGGATATGAAGATCTTTGTACCATCATCTACACGTCTGGCACCACGGGAGTGCCCAAAGGAGTGATGCTGAGCCATAAGAATATTCTTAGCAACGTGATGAATGTGGAAGAAGTGTTCAGGCCCATTGTTTCAGGGAAAGACAGCAGGGCACTCAGCTTTCTGCCCCTCAATCATATTTTTGAACGGGTAGTCAGCTACCAGTACCTGTTCTTCGGCTGTTCCATTTATTTTGCTGAAAGCCTCGATAAGATCGGTGACAATCTGAAAGAAGTCAAGCCGATCGTATTTGCAACAGTGCCCAGGCTTCTTGAAAAAGTGTACGACAGGATCATTGGCAAGGGCCAGGAACTCACCGGTATCAAAAAGAAATTATTCTTTTGGGCTGTTGATCTCGGCGACCGCTATCAGGTAGATAAGAACCAGGGCTGGCTGTACAATATGCAGCTGGCACTAGCCAATAAACTGATTTTCTCCAAATGGCGCGAGGGCCTCGGCGGCAATGTAAAAGCCATTGTGACCGGCGCTGCAGCTTGCCAGGTAAGATTGCTCAGGGTGTTTTCGGCCGCCAAACTCGTGATTATGGAAGGTTATGGACTTACAGAAACCTCCCCGGTAATCAGTGTAAACCGCTTTGATGATAAGAACCGTCGCTTTGGCACGGTAGGACCCTTGATCAACGGAGTTGAAGTAAAGTTGGCGGAAGACGGCGAGATCACCTGCAAAGGAGATAATGTGATGATGGGCTATTATAAACAACCTGAACTCACATCACAAGTGTTATCAGAAGATGGCTGGTTTCATACGGGCGACATTGGTGTTTGGGTGGAAGGAAAATTCCTGAAAATTACAGATCGCAAAAAAGAGATCTTCAAAACAAGCGGGGGTAAATACGTTGCGCCGCAGCCCATAGAAAACAAAATGAAAGAATCGCCTTTCATTGAGCAGATCATGGTGGTAGGCGCAGACGAAAAATTTGCCGGTGCGCTCATCGTTCCAAGCATGCCTAACCTTACTGAATGGTGCCAGAAGCATCATGTGCAGAATAAAGGCACTACCCATCAACTGCTGAACGACCCGAAAGTGATCGAGCTTTTCAAAGGCATCGTGGAAGAATACAACCAAAGCTTCAACCACGTGGAGCAGGTGAAAAAATTTGAACTGCTGGATTCTGAATGGACCATCGATGGCGGCGAACTCACGCCAACGCTTAAATTAAAGCGCAAGGTGATCATGGAGAAATACCGTAACGCAGTGCAGCGAATATACAGTTAGGACCAGACGGTTTAAGAGGTGCAAGAGGTGCAGCCCTAAGCACCACACGGGGTACTCAGCCCGCATTCGGCTAACAGAACTGCCGTAAATACCATCGGGTTTAATCCTCACAGCTGCTTCGCTGCAAAATTGCGGGAGTATTCCCGGATCATATCCCGCACGCGGCGGAACTCGTCCATCACTTCATCATCGCTCCCTTTTGCTTTCGCAGGATCGGGGAAATTGTAATGATGTTTTTCTGCTTTGTCGGACGGAAAAACGGGGCATCGCTCCAAGGCATTATCACAAACGGTGATCACATGATCGAAAGAAACACCCAGGTACTCGTTCACGTTGTTAGACGTATTCCCTGAGATATCGATTCCATCTTCCTTCATCACAGCGATGGCCCGTGGATTAACACCATGGGTTTCTACTCCGGCGCTGTAAATAGTTGCTTTATCCCCGGCGAAAGCTTTCAGGTAGCCATCTGCGATCTGGCTCCTGCAACTGTTACCTGTACATAATACCAGTACATTTTTCATGATCAATGTTTGTTTAAAATCAATTCGGATTTATAATATCGATCCTTCAACCAGAAGGCCACATTCACCAACGCAATAAGAGCCGGCACTTCCACCAGGGGCCCAATAACGCCAGCAAAGGCCTGGCCACTGTTGATGCCAAATACTCCGATCGCTACGGCAATCGCCAATTCAAAATTGTTACCCGCGGCAGTGAAAGCGATCGAAGCATTGGTGGAATAATCAGCTCCCAACCTCTTACCCATCATAAAACTCACCAAAAACATGACCGCGAAATAGATCACAAGGGGAATGGCGATCCGGATCACGTCCAGCGGGATCTGAACGATTAGTTTGCCTTTCAAACTGAACATGATCACGATCGTAGATAAAAGCGCCACCAGGGTAATAGGCGATACGAAGGGGATAAATGTTGACTGGTACCAATCATCGCCTTTCAACTTCAACAATACAACCCTGGTCAAAAAGCCAGCCAGGAAAGGTACCCCCAGATATATGGCTACTGACTCAGCAATTTGCCCGATCGTAATATTGACTTCAGATCCTGCGATGCCAAAATAAGGAGGCAGCACCGTAATGAAGAACCATGCATACACGCTGTACAAAAGCACCTGGAAAATACTGTTCAACGCCACCAAACCGGCTGCGTATTCCCGACTTCCCTCCGCGAGTTCGTTCCACACAATGACCATCGCAATACATCTCGCCAATCCGATTAAAATAAGCCCGATCATGTACTCCGGATAGCCCTTCAAAAAAACAATGGCCAATACAAACATCAAAATGGGACCTATTACCCAATTCAGGAATAAGGACGCACCCAGCACCCTCGTATTCTTGAATACCTCTTTTAGTTTATCATACCTAACCCTGGTGAATGGAGGGTACATCATCAGGATCAGGCCAATAGCCAGTGGAATATTGGTGGTGCCCGATGAGAAAGAATTGATGAACGACGAAGAAGAGGGGAAGAAATATCCGATAGCCACTCCTGCGGCCATCGCTATAAAAATCCACAACGTAAGGTACCTGTCGAGAAATCCAAGTTTTCTTCGCTCATGCGCAGGCGCACAATGGTTGGCAGTCATGCTTTCAGTTTTAGTTTTGGTACAAGGTTATATCAGCAGGGTATTGGTTCTCCTTACGAGGTCTCAACTACACTCTCGTTTATCAGAAGCGAGGCCATCAGCAACATCCACCGCCAGGCTTGCAATCCGCCCCGGGTTTCTCTGCAAACACCGTGATGCTGAAGATGCCGGTATTGCCTTTCCGGAAAGCGTCAAGGGCATCCCTGTCCAGGTATTTTTCCAAAATATCATCAGGCAAAAATATAGGCTTGTCTTTTTGAATGGTGACCTCCTTAAAACCTGAAGCATGGATCATATCCAAATAATCCGCCCGCTGAATAGCGCCGGAAACACAGCCTGCATACATTTCGGCATCTTTCTGTAAAGCCTCAGGCAGTTGACCGGAAAGCACGATGTCTGAAATACTAAAATGTCCACCTGGCTTCAATACCCTGTAGATATCGGCGATCACCGCAGCTTTGTTGGGAACGAGATTCAGCACACAGTTACTCACCACTACATCGGCGATACCTGCCCCCACGGGCATGTGCTCGATATCCCCCTGGCGGAACTCCACATTGTTGAAGCCCAGCTTCTCAGCATTCGCCCTCGCTTTCTCAATCATCGCCGTGGTAAAGTCTATCCCAATCACTTTCCCCGACTCCCCCGTTTCATGCCTGGCAATAAAACAATCGTTTCCGGCGCCTGAACCCAAGTCGATCACCGTATCACCTTTCCTGATTTTCGCAAACTGTGTAGGCAAACCGCATCCTAACCCAAGATCAGCATCGGGATTATAACCACCAAGTTCTGTATAATCTTCGCTCATGATATTATAAACCTCAGTGGAGCAGTTCCCCGCTCCGCAGCAGGAGGACTGGTTGACCTCTTTTTCCTGCAATGCGATCTGGCTGTACTTTTCTTTCACCAGCTCTTTGATTTCCTGTTCGTTCTGCATATGCTTATATTTTAAATTATCGTAATAACGCGATGATTAACAACACGAACCACTGTTTGAAGGATCAATTTTGAAAAATTCTGCCAGCAATTTCCTGGCTTTCTCCCATTCAGCTTCATCAATACAATAGCAGATCTTAACGCCTTCTATATCTCCCTTGATCAGACCCGCCTGCTTCAACTCCTTTAAATGCTGTGAAACCGTGCTCTGAGAGAGCGGTAACTCTTCCACGATGTCCCCGCAAATACAGGCTTTTCGCTTTAACAACAGTCTTAATATGGCCACCCGGGCCGGGTGCGATAATGCTTTGGCGTACGCCGCCACCCGATTATCTTTTACCGAAAATTCTTCTGCTTTAGTTAACCCCATATCAAATCATCTATATCGCAATATTACGATAGATATTCCAAACAATTTGTTAAGAATGGGTTCGACGGCGAAATCTTTTATAGATATGAACGGCAGCCAATAAGATCCCGATGAAAACTAAAAGGGCGGCCAATCCCCACACAAAGCTCATGGCATTTTTTACGGTAGCCAGCAATACAATCGCCACCAGAAAAACAGTAGCCACTTCGTTCCAAACCCTTAGCTGGGTAGAGGTATAATCGTAGCTGGTCAAATACAGTCTCCTGAAAAGAACATGAAGAGACAGGTGATACCCATATAACAGCAACACAAATATCAGTTTCACGATGAGCCAATCCGCCTCCCCCGCCAACATCCTACCCCACCAGCCACCGCTGACCAACACCGCAATTCCCATCACAAGGGTGATCATGGCAGAAGGCCATGTGATGCCATACCATAATCGACGCATCATGACCTTAAACTGAGCTTGCAGAATGTCCCGCTCCACTTGCGGTTTTTCCCCGGCCTCAATAAAATAAATAAACAACCTCGGCATATAAAATAAGCCGGCAAACCAGGTAACAATGAAAATAATATGAACAGCCTTTATATAAACGTAATCCATCTATGCCATTTCTGTTGCGCCCACCTTTTCCCTGATCATCCCCATCATAGCGTCTATCCACAGGGGATTCAAATTCAAACAGGGAATGATCGTAAATGATTCTCCACCCGCTTTCAAAAAAATCTCTTTCCCCTCTTCGGCGATCTCTTCCAATGTTTCCAGGCAATCGCTGACAAAAGCAGGACAAACAATCACCAATTTTTTTACACCTTCTGCAGGCAATTCTTTCAACCGGATCGCAGTGTATGGAGTAAGCCATGGATCTCTGCCTAATCTGCTCTGGAAACTATGCTGCATCTTTGGGGGCGGAATATTCAAAGCCTGACTCACCAACGCGGTTGTGGTAAAAGTTTGATGCCTGTAACATCTTGCATGGGCATCACTGGCAACCTGGCAGCAGTTCTCCACCTTCAGACAATGACAACCCGTAGGGTCGCTTTTCTTAACATGACGCTCCGGAATTCCATGATAACTGAACAGTATCTTATCATACTCCTGCTGCAAAAAAGGCCTTATACTTTCGGTAAGCGCATGGATATAAGCAGGGTCATCATAAAAAGGATCAACCACATTCAATGCCGACTTAAAGCCCATTTTTCTATGAAGCTCCTGCACCTGCACTACTGCAGTTTCATAGCTCGACATAGCATAATGCGGATACAAGGGGAATAGGATGATCTCTTCGAGATGGGGATGCTCAGCATGCATTTTTTGTAACACATCAGCCGTGGAAGGATTTCCATATCGCATACAGATCTCGACTGGCAGATCAGTTTTTGCCTGCACGGCTTCGCGAAGTTGTTTGGTCAACACCACCAGGGGCGAGCCTTCCCTCGTCCAAATTGACCGATAAGCCCTGGCAGACCTTGGCGCCCTGAATGGAACGATAATCCCCTTAACCAACACCGTCCTGGGAATGGCGGGGATATCGATCACCCGTTCATCCATTAAAAATTCATTCAAATATCGACGCACATCTTTGACCGACGTGGTGTCAGGTGAACCCAGGTTCATGAGTAGAACTGCTTTTCGATGAGAGGAATTCATGCTGCAAAATGACTGAATTGCAGGTTACATAGAACCCAAATTTGTAATATGACATTAAAATGACAGATCCCCCAAGGCATTTCCTGATCTGCTACAGCACTAAAAACTACATTTGCCCTGTCATTATGGTGAACAGAAACGACGGATATTTTTTTTACGTTGCCGGAATCAATTATCGCAAGTCTGATACCGCTGTCAGGGGCCATTTTGCATTGAACGCCGAAATGATCGCCAGGGTTCTAGCAAAAGCAAAAGATAAAAGGCTTTCAGAAGTTTTGGTCCTTTCCACTTGTAACCGAACCGAGATCTACGGCCTCGCTCCTTCCCCCGAAGTACTCATTGAACTGCTTTGCAGCGAAACGCAGGGAGACATGGCTGCTTTCCTGGAAACGGCATATATCAAAAAGAACAATTCCGCGGTTGATCACCTTTATCATGTGGCTGCAGGTTTGGACTCACAAATCCTGGGGGATTATGAAATTATTGGGCAGCTCAAAACTGCGCTGAAACTATCCACTGCACATCAAACTACCGGTCCTTTCCTGAATCGACTTTTCAGTTCTGCCCTTCAGGCTTCCAAGGAGATCAAGAATTCAACAGCCCTTAGTGGCGGAACAGTTTCTGTTTCGTTTGCCGCCGTACAAATGATTCGAAACATCTACGCCGATCTCTCTGATAAGAAAATCCTGCTTCTGGGGACCGGCAAGATCGGTAGCAACACTTGTAAAAATCTGGTGGACTATACCAATTCCCAAAACGTTACGCTCATGAACCGCTCCAGGGAAAAAGCTGAATCCCTCGCACTCCGATATGGTCTGCAAACAGCGCTACTGGAGAATCTGAACGAGGAAGTACAACATGCAGATATCATTGTAGTGGCCACAAATGCTACACACCCCATCATCAGTAAAAACCAATTTTCGGATTCTACAGAAAAACTCATCATCGACCTTTCTGTACCTTTAAATGTTGCTGAAGATGTTTCAGCCTGCCCAGGGATAAGATTGATCAGGGTGGATGAATTGTCCAGGATGAAAGATGATACCTTGTCCAGAAGGAAGGCAGAAATTCCTAAAGCAAAGGCTTTGATCGAGGCCCATATGTCGAATTTCAAAACCTGGAACGAACGCAGAAAGCATGCGCCAATGCTTAACCACCTCAAGACCACGCTGCATCATCTGCATGAGCAGCCCAGCTTTAGTCATCACAACACCTGTTCAAAAACGGCAAAGCTCCGCATCAACAAGGTGTTAAGCGATACGGCAAGAGAATTAAATGAGCACGACCGTAAGGGATGCCAGTTTATTTCTGCCATAAACCAGTTCATGAATTAATGAATAAGAAACTTCGAATTGGTACCCGCGACAGTCAGCTGGCTGTTTGGCAAGCAACGCATGTGCAGCAATTGCTCGAAACCCAAGGCATGGCTTCGGAGCTGGTTTACATCAAATCAGAAGGTGACCTGAATACTGTTACTCCACTCTACGAGATGGGTGTTGAAGGTATTTTCACCAAAGCCCTTGACATCGCGCTGCTCAATAACACCATAGACCTCGCCGTACACTCGATGAAAGACGTGCCCATAGTATTGGCAAAAGGGTTAAAACAGGTAGCCGTGCTGGAAAGGGCGTCATACCTCGATATCCTTGTTTATAAAACCGATACAACATTTATGAATGTTGACCAGCCCGCTACCATAGCCAGCAGCAGCGTTCGACGGATCGCACAGTGGCTGCATAAATATCCACGGCACCAAATAGTCACGCTGAGAGGAAATGTAAATACAAGGCTAAAAAAACTGGAAGAGCACCTCTGGGATGGAGCTATTTTCGCAGCAGCAGGACTGGAAAGAATAAACCTCCGACCCGCCAACTCCATCAACCTGGACTGGATGTTGCCCGCTCCTGCACAAGGAGCAATCCTGCTGGTCTGTCGAGACAATGACCCAACGGCCTATCATAATGCGCAAACCTTAAATCATGCCGATACTGCTCTCTGTACACATATTGAAAGGGAATTCCTGAAAGCCCTGCACGGTGGCTGTTCAACACCGGTTAGCGCATTAGCGATAACTGATCATGGTAACTTGAAGTTCCAGGGAAATATCGCCAGCCATGATGGATCAGAGCTGCAGGAAATTG